>JAEENW010000139.1 GCA_016283945.1 Bacillota bacterium | reverse complement strand
CTGAGCGGTAGTACCGCTGCACGAGGACTAAGCGCGAGCGGTCCTCGAAAGTGCCCTGAATAACAGCCCGCTGCCAAAGCTCAACGTTCCGCAGGTATGGGCCGGAAAACGGAGAAACCATGAAAGCAACATTCGAAAAGCTCAAGACCCTTCCCGAAGTGCAGAAGGGCATGAAGTTCATCGAGGACGACGCTCAGAACACCTTCGACCAGATACTCGAGCTCGTCCAGATCCCCGCGTTCTCCAGGCACGAGGAGAAGAAGGCCGACCGCTTTCAGGAGATGGTCGAGACCGAGGGCTATAAGACCGTAAGAGACGAGGTCAACAACGTCTACACCATCATCGAGGGCAGCGATCCCAAGGCTCCGACGCTCTACGTCAGCGCCCACCTCGACACGGTCTTCCCGCTCGACACCCCGCTGAACATCCGCCAGGAGGGCAACCGCTATTACTGCCCGGGCATAGGCGACGACACCGCCCACCTCGGCGACGTGCTCTGCCTGCTCAGGGCGTTCCGCGAGAGCGGCATCAAGCCCCGCGGCAGCGTCATCCTCGGCGGCAACGTCGGTGAGGAGGGCCTCGGCGACCTCTACGGCATGAAGAACTTCTTCAAGAACAACGCCGACAAGGTCGACGGCTTCCTCTCGATAGACGGAAGCGGCGAGGGCGTCTGCGAGGCGGGCACCGGAAGCCACAGGTACAAGGTCAGCTTCAAGGGCCCCGGCGGGCACTCCAACGGAGATTTCGGCATGCCCAACCCGATCCACGCGCTCGGCAGAGCGATCTCCAAGTTCGCCGACATGCCGGCCGTTCCCGATCCCTGGACGACTTTCTCCATCGGCGTCATCGACGGCGGTACCTCCATCAACTCCATAGCCATGGAGTGCTCCATGCTCGTGGATATGCGCTCAAACGGCAAGCAGGAGCTCGACGACCTCGATTTCGAGTTCCAGCGCCTCATGAGGGCGGCTGTAGACGAGGAGAACGCCCGCTGGAAGAGAGACCGCAAGCTGCTCGCGACCAATCCGCATCTCGGTTATCAGGACAGGGAGCCCGCCGACAGGCTCGTCGAGATGACCATAGAGCAGGTCGGAGACCGCCCGGTAGGGAATCAGACCCCGGACGCCGAGATCTGCAGGATAGCCGAGGCATGCTACGAGTCCGTCGGCAGGAAGATCTCGTTCACCGGAGCGGGCTCGACCGACGCCAACATCCCCCTGTCCCTCGGGATCCCCGCCATGGCGATCTGCGGAAGCGGCAAAGAGGGCAACGGCCACAACGTCAACGAGTGGTTCGAGTTCACCGATTTCGGCGTAGGCATCGGAAAGATATTCCTGATGATACTCGGAATGGTCGGAGTGGAAGGGGAGACCGATCCTCTGCTGACCAGAAGGGACAGGTAAGCCCGGAGGACCAGGCAGGGACATATACGCGCTAAGAACTGCGCCGCGGCCGCGCTTTGTGGTATAATGTATGCGAACAGGACAGCGCCCCGCGGCGCTCCCTTATAGGAAGGACACAAGCAAGCTGTTTAGGAAAAGCGAAAGGAGAGAAACCATCATGATCAAAAAATACGAAGCCCTCATAGCTTCCGACGTTCTGCAGAAGGCCAAGAAGCTCATCGCGGACGACAAGGACCACACCATCGAGCAGCACAAGGCGCTGACTCTGGTGCCGGCTTTCTCCCGCCACGAGGAGCTCAGATCCGACTTCTACCAGAAGCTCGTTGAGGCTGAGGGCTTCAAGACCGAAAGAGACGCGGTCAACAACGTCTACACCGTCATCGAGGGGACCGATCCCAACGGCCCGACCCTCTACGTGACCGCCCATATCGACACCGTGTTCCCGATGGACACCCCGCTCGAGATCAAGATGCAGCCTGACGGCGTAAGCTACGCCTGCCCGGGCGTCGGTGACGACACCGCAGCCCTGTCCCAGACCCTCATGATCATGAGAGCCATCAGGGATTCCGGCATCAAGTTCAAGGGCAAGCTCATCCTCGGCGGAAACGTTGGCGAGGAGGGTCTCGGCGACCTCTACGGCGTCAAGGAGTTCTTCAAGAACCATCCGACCGGCATCGACGGCTTCATCTCCGTCGACGGCTTCCCCCGCAGCATCATCTACGGCGGAACCGGCTCCTACAGATACCAGGTCAAGTTCCACAACGCCGGCGGCCACTCCATGTGCGACTTCGGTATGCCCAACCCCGTGCACGCCATGGGCAGGGCGCTCGCCAAGATCGCTGACGTGAAGGTACCCTCCAAGCCCTGGACCACCTTCTGCGCCGGCGTGGTAGACGGCGGCACCTCCGTCAACTCCATCGCCCACGACTGCATGTTCATGCTCGACATCCGCTCCGACTCCAAGGAGTGCCTCGACAAGGCCAACGAGGAGATCATGGCCTGCATCAAGGCCGGAGTCGAGGAGGAGAACGCCCGCTGGCAGAGAGACAGAGCCATCGAGGAGGACAACCCGTACAAGGCCCGTCCGAACGAAGTCGCTCACGCCGACAGAGTCGTCGAGCTCGAGATCGTCCAGGTCGGAAACAGGCCTGCCGGATCCCAGTCTCCGGACATCTCCCTCGTTCAGGGCGCCGCGAACTGCTACAAGGCCTTCGGCTATGAGCCCGGCATGATCGCCGCTTCCTCCACCGACACCAACGTGCCCATCTCCCTCGGAGTCCCGGGCATCTGCATCGGCGGAGGCGGAAGCGCCAAGAACGGCCACAACCTCATGGAGGTCTACAACCCGACCGGGATGGAGGACGGAGTATTCGAGATCTTCACCATGATCGCAGGACTCCTCGGAGTCGAGGGCGTATCCGAGCCCATGCTCGACAAGAAGTAGGGCGCTCACGCTGATATCCCGTTAATGACCGAACGCCGCGCGGTAGGGCCATACGGTCCCTCCGCGCGGCTCGTGTTTATTGCCCGTGAAAGGAGAGAAAATGAAGGAAGTATTCGAGAAGATACTGGCCGACGCCAAGGTGCAGAAGGCAAAGGAACTCATGATCAAGGACGATCCCAAGACCTGGGAGCAGCTCCAGGAGCTCGTCCTCATCCCCGCTTTCTCCCGCTTCGAGGAGAAGAGGGCTGACCGCTTCCAGGAGATGGTCGAGGCCGAGGGCTTCAAGACCGAGAGGGACGAGGTCAACAACGTCTACACCACCATCAAGGGCAGCGACCCTAAGGCTCCCACGGTATTCATAACCGCTCACCTCGACACCGTGTTCCCGATGGACACCAAGCTCGAGATCGTCGAGAAGGAGCCGGGCAAGTTCTACTGCCCGGGCATCGGCGACGACACCTCCAACCTCGCCCAGGTGCTCACCCTGCTCAGGGCGATCCGCGATTCCGGACTCAAGTTCAAGGGCGACCTCATCATCGGCGGAAACGTCGGCGAGGAGGGACTCGGCGACCTCTACGGAATGAAGGCCTTCTTCGGCAAGAAGGAGAACCTCGACAAGGTCGACGCCTACATCACCATGGACGGCGGCCCGGGCTCCATCGGCTACCTCGGCACCGGTTCCTACAGGTACAAGGTCACCTTCAAGGGCCCCGGCGGACACTCCCAGGGCAACTTCGGAATGCCCAACCCGATCCACGCGATGGGCAGAGCCATAGCCAAGTTCGCCGACATGAAGCCGCCCACAGAGCCGCAGACCACCTTCTCCGTAGGCGTGGTCAACGGCGGAACCTCGGTCAACTCCATAGCGATCGAGTGCTCCATGCTCGTCGACATGCGCTCCAACGGCAAGGCCGAGCTGGACGCTGAGGACGCGCAGTTCCACAAGATCCTCAAGGAGGCCGTCGAGGAGGAGAACGGCCGCTGGGTAAGAGACAGGGCTCTCTACAGCGACGTCTTCACCAGGCCGGGCCAGGCTCCCTGGTGCGACCGCAAGGTCGAGCTCGTGGTCGATAAGGTAGGCGACAGGCCTGTAGCCAGGCAGAACGCTGACGATCCCATCATAGTAGCCGGACTCGAGGCCTATAAGGCTGCCGGCGTGGACGTAACTCTTTCCGGGCCCGGCTCCGGCGACTACAATGTTCCCATCTCCATGGGCGTTCCCAGCGTCGGAGTAGGCGGCGGCGGATTCGGCGGCGGTGCTCACTCCAAGGACGAGTGGTATTCCCCGGTCGACGTCGGCAAGGGTCTCTTCA
This sequence comes from Bacillota bacterium, assembly GCA_016283945.1. Lineage (GTDB taxonomy): Bacteria > Bacillota > Clostridia > Peptostreptococcales > Anaerovoracaceae > RGIG2707. The sequence continues at coordinate 969 of JAEENW010000139.1, read as the reverse complement.
AGATCCTCATCATGCTCTGCGGATACCTCGGAGTAGACGGAGTCTCCGATCCTCTGATCCCGAAGAAGGGCTAACAAGCCGGTCTATGAATGGATCCAGGCCCGAATGAGCCGGTAAAGACCGCCGGATCAGTTGAGAGATCGACTGGTCCGGCGGCCTCGTATAACTCCGCGGGGTGAGCCCGCGCAGATCCAAGGAAGACACGATCATGACCATCGACGAAAAACTGCTCAAAAGAAACGCGGGGGATCCGCCCGGATGGATGTACTGGATCCTCATGCAGGTCACCAGAGTCCTGAACAAGCTCAGCAATACTCATTTCACCTACAAGGCGCGCCCGTCCGACGAGCCGGGACCGATCGTGATGATAGCCAACCACTCCTCGCGCGTCGACTATCAGTTCACGGCGCCTCCGTGCTATCCCAAGAAGCTGAACTACGTCGTGGGATACAACGAGTTCTTCCGCTTCCCGACCAGCGTTCTGCTTCCGTTCATGCAGGTGATACCTAAGAAGAACTTCACGCCTGACACGCACGCGATGAGGCAGATCCTGCGCGTGATCTCCAAAGGAGGGAACATCTGCTTCATGCCCGAGGGGATGAGCTCTATCACCGGCATGGCGCAGCCCGTGATGCCGGGCAGCGGCAAGCTCCTGAAGAAGCTCGGCGTACCGGTGTATTATTCCAAGATATCTGGCGCCTATCTGACCTACACCAAGCACTGCCTGGACCAGAGGAAGGGAAGGATAGACGTCACCGTGGACAGGATGTTCACGGCGGAGCAGCTGAAGGCCATGTCCCCGGATGAGATCGAGGATACCATGGACCGCCTGCTAGCGCACGACGACTACATCTGGAACAGCAAGGCCCGCAACCGCTTCGATACCAGAGGCGGCATGGCCAAAAAGCTCGACACTCTGCTCTACCTCTGCCCGAAGTGCGGCGCGAGGTACGAGACGGACTGCGAGGG
>JAEENW010000138.1 GCA_016283945.1 Bacillota bacterium | reverse complement strand
AGCTGCACGGCGGGATGGACGATACCTCGCTCAGAAAGCTCGCCGAGAGGCTCGAGTACCTGCGCGGGCTGGACGAGCGCCGGACGGCGGTCCTCGGCTCGATAGAGGCGCAGGGGAAGCTCACGGAGGAGCTGCGCGCGGAGATCGATTCCGCGGAGACCCTCGCCAGGCTCGAGGACATCTACCGCCCCTTCAGGCCGAAAAAGCGCACCCGCGCCCAGATCGCGAGGGAGAAGGGGCTCGAGCCCCTCGCCGCCGCGATCATGCTGCAGGGCAGGGAGACTCCGGAGGAGCTCGCGGAGAGATTCCTGAGGGACAGGGAAGCGGCCTCCGTTTCCGCGGACGCTTCGAACTGCGAATCCCTCACCGCAGAGGAGGCCCTCGCCGGAGCGCGCGACATAATCGCGGAGACGGTCTCAGACGACGCCGCGTCCAGGGAGAAGCTGCGCTCGTTCATCGGCAGCCACGCAAAGCTTCGCAGCGAGGCGCTCAGGGACGAGGACTCGGTCTACCGCCTCTACTACGACTTCTCGCAGCCCGTGGCCGGCCTGCAGGGCCACCGCGTGCTCGCCATAGACCGCGGGGAGCGCGAGGGCTGGCTGAAGGTCAGCGTCGAGTTCGACGAGGACAGAGCAAAGGATCTGCTCGCGGAGGGCTTCGTGAGGGGCAGCGGAGCCTGCTCCGCCTTCGTGCGCGAGGCATCGGACGACGCCTTCTCCAGGCTCATACTGCCCTCGCTCACGAGGGAGCTCAGGGCGAGGCTCACCGACGAGGCCGACGAGGGGGCGATACGCGCCTTCGCGCTCAACCTCAGGCCTCTGCTCATGCAGCCGCCCGTGCGCGGCAGCGTGGTGATGGGGCTCGACCCCGGCTACCGCAACGGCTGCAAGGTCGCCGTCGTCGACGCGACCGGAAAGCTGCTGGACACCGCCGTCGTCTACCCCGCGATGGGGGATCAGCGCCGCGAGGAGGCCATGAGAAAGCTCTCCGCACTGATAGTCAAGCACGGAGTGAAGCACATAGCCATAGGCAACGGGACCGCCTCCAGGGAGACCGAGGCGATGGCCGCCGAGATGCTGAAGCGCCTCGGCGCGGGCCAGAGCTACGCCATCGTGAACGAGGCCGGGGCCTCAGTCTGGTCCGCCTCCGAGTCCGCTGCTGAGGAGTTCCCCTCGCTCGACGTGAACCTGCGCTCCGCGGTCTCCATCGCGCGCCGCCTGCAGGATCCGCTCGCCGAGCTCGTCAAGATAGACCCGATGTCCATAGGCGTCGGGCAGTACCAGCACGACATGCCCAAGGCGAGGCTCGCCGCTGCCCTCGACGGGGTCGTGGAGGACTGCGTCAACGCCGTCGGCGTGGACGTGAACACCGCATCTCCCGCTCTGCTCAGGCGTGTCGCGGGGCTCAGCGCCTCGACCGCCGCGAACCTCGTGAAGTACCGCGAGGAGCACGGCGCGCTCAGGAGCCGCGCGGAGATAAAGAAGGTCAAAGGGCTCGGGCCCAAGGCCTTCGAGCAGTGCGCGGGCTTCCTGAGAGTCCCGGGGAGCCGCGAGATACTCGACGAGACCGCCGTACATCCCGAGAGCTACGCCGCCGCGAGGACTCTGCTCGCCCTCACCGGCTACAGCGAGGACGACGTAAGGCAGCGCCGCCTGGCGGAGCTCAAGGACCGCGTGGCAAAGCTCGGAAGCCGCTCCCTCGCGGAGAGCTGCGGGGTAGGCGTCCCGACCCTCACCGACATCGCGGGCGAGCTCACGAAGCCGGGCCGCGACCCCAGGGAGGAGCTGCCTCCCGTGCTGCTGCGCTCGGACGTGCTGGAGATGAAGGACCTTAAGCCAGGCATGAAGCTCAGCGGGACCGTGCGCAATGTCACCGACTTCGGCGTCTTCGTGGACATTGGAGTCCACCGCGACGGTCTCGTGCACATCTCCGAGATCTCCGACCGCTTCATAAAGCACCCGTCCGACGCGCTCTCCGTGGGCGACGTCGTGGACGTGGTCGTGCTCGAGGCGGACGAGAAAAAGGGCCGCATCTCCCTCTCGATCAGGCGCGCCGGAAATAATTCTCCGTTCAAACAACAAAAAGGTTGACGGAACAGATTGCCTTGGTTATAATAAATGGCGTCGCAGGAAGCGGCGCCATGAACTTCATATGCTGCTGTAGCTCAGTTGGTAGAGCGCATCCTTGGTAAGGATGAGGTCACCAGTTCAAATCTGGTCAGCAGCTCCACACAAACCCCGAGATATCAAGCATCTCGGGGTTTTCGTTTTGCGAAGGGTCTCCGCTTTTGGGGCGATTTCTAACAGATTTCTAACAAAAATGCGGTGATAGATGGTATTGAATAACGTTGGCTGATGCGACACTAACAGGAGGCATATGACCAGTACCTCCAATTATTTGTGAAATAATGACATGAATATTACTAATGATACGAAAGGGACGCCCTGAGGGGCGTCCCTTTTTCTTCCGGTTGACACATCGCTTTTGAGACCATAAACTTTGTATCATCAGATACTTGAGAAAAGGAGATATGCCATGCAATACAAACGCTTCGGGAACGACATAGTCGTCCGCATGAACAGGGGCGAGGAGATCCTCGAGCAGGTCGAGGCGGTCTGCCGCGCCGAGGGGGTCAGGCTCGCGGAGGTCTCCGCGATCGGGGCGACCTGCGACTTCACGGTAGGGGTCTTCAACGTCGAGGAGAAGCAGTACCACTCGAACAGCTTCCAGGGCGCCTTCGAGATCGCGTCGCTCACCGGCAACATCACCGAGATGGACGGGAAGTTCTATCAGCACCTCCACATGGTCGCCGGGGACGAGCAGGGCAGGGCCTTCGGAGGCCACCTCAACCGCGCCGTCATCGGGGTCACCTGCGAGATGATCATCCGCGTGATCGACGGAAGCGTGGACCGCTTCCGCGACGAGACTATAGGCGTCAATCTGCTGGACTTCGATAAGTAGAGGCTTTTACGCCCGCCGCGCCGGGCGGCATTCAGGCAGCGAAAGGAGAACTGAGATGAGAGCTCTCAGCGAGAGGGTGCAGACCTTCACCGATTCGGTCATCCGCAGGATGACGAGGATAAGCGACGAGTACGGGGCGATCAATCTGTCGCAGGGCTTCCCCGACTACGATCCGCCCAAAGCGCTCATGGACGCGCTCGCGAGGATCGCCTACGAGGGGCCGCACCAGTATTCCATAACCTTCGGGGACAAGGACCTCAGGGACGCGCTCGCGGCAAAGCACAGCCGCGCGGTCGGCCGCGAGGTGGACCCCGAGACCGAGGTCGTGGTCACCTGCGGCGGCACCGAGGCCATGATGTGCGCAATGATGACTATCTGCAACCCCGGGGACAAGGTCCTCGTGTTCTCGCCCTTCTACGAGAACTACGGGGCGGACGCGATACTCTCCGGCGCCGAGCCGATCTACGTGCCGCTGGTCCCGCCCGAGTACAGCTTCGACATCTCGCTTATCGAGCAGGGCTTCAGGGACGGCGCCAAGGCGATCATCATCTGCAATCCGTCCAATCCCTGCGGCAAGGTATTCACGCGGGAGGAGCTCAGCGCGATCGCGGAGCTCGCGATCCGGTACGACGCCTACGTGGTGACCGACGAGGTCTACGAGTACATGGTCTACGCGCCGAGCGTGCACACCGTGATGGCCTCGCTGCCCGGGATGTACGAGCGGACGATCACCTGCAATTCGCTGTCCAAGACCTTCGCCGTGACCGGCTGGAGGCTGGGCTTCCTCATCGCCCCGCCCGAGGTGGCCGAAGCCGCCAAGAAGGTGCATGATTTCCTCACCGTCGGCGCTCCAGCGCCCCTGCAGGCAGCCGCTGTCGCGGGCTTTTCGCTCGGCGATGAGTATTTCGAGGGCCTGCGCGAGCTCTACACGGAGAAGAGGAACTACTTCCTGGCCGGTCTCGACCGCGCGGGGCTGAAGCACAACGTGCCGCAGGGCAGCTACTTCGTTATGGTCGACATCTCAGACTTTCTGGCTCTGCCGCGCTTCGCCGGCTGGAGCGATCTGGAGTTCTGCGAGTGGATGATAAAGGAGATCGGCGTCGCGGCAGTGCCGGGCTCGAGCTTCTTCAGGGAGCCCGTGAACAACCTGATCCGCCTGCATTTCGCGCGCTCAAAGGAGACAATGGACGAGGCCCTTTCGAGGCTCGCGAAGCTCGGAGCGATGCTGGGCTGAGGGGAGGCCTTGAAGCCGGGGGCGCGGAAGGCGCCTGAGCCCGGGGATGCCGCATCGCGGATCACAGCATATTAAACACCGGACGGCTTTCGCTGTCCGGTTTTCTTTTGCTTGAGCTTGCGCCGCCGGAGGGCCGCCACCCGCGCTTTTCTACCCCTTCAGCACGGGGCTGAGCCTCTTGTAGATCAGCATGGTGACGAAGGAGCTCAGCGCGCCCTTGAGCACGTTGAAGGGCAGCACGCTGTAGAGCACGACGTCGAGCTTGGTCTCGATGAAGGGCAGGGCCGAGGCGTACATGGAGATGATGCGCTCGAGCGGCATGAAGGACTCGTACAGCGGGAGCATGATCCAGTAGTTCGCGAACACGGCGACTATGCCCTTGCAGATGCTGCCGATGACGCAGGCGCGCACCGCGGTCTTTCTGGTCTTGTTCCTCTTGTAGATGATTCCCGCGGGCACGACGAGGGCGCTTCCCATGAGGAAGTTGGCGAGCTCGCCGACTCCGCCGGTCGTGGTCCTCAGCAGGTAGAGCAGGTTCTTGACGAGCTCTATCGCGGCGCCCCAGGCAGGGCCGTAGGCGAAGGCTCCGATCAGCGCGGGCATGTCGGAGAGGTCCATCTTCATGTGCGCCGGAGCGAGGGGGATGGGGAATTCGAGGAAATGCAGCACGAAGGATACCGCGGTGAGCATCGCCGCCCCGGCGAGCATGCGCGTGCGGTTCCTCGCGCCTGAGGGTCTTCTGATCTGCGCGCCGTTCACGGCGCCGTCTGTCTTTGCGTCCATAAAAAACACTCCTTTCATGACAAAGGAGGGCGAAAAAATACTCTGAGCACGCAAAACCCAGAGCCTTCTCTTCTTTCATCCGGACTATACCGTCGGTACCGGGATCGCACCGGTTCATGCCTTTCGGCTCGCAGACTGTCACTGCCGGTGGGGAATCGCGCCCCGCCCTGAAGATATATTTAACTGACGCGCAGATTATAGCACCGAGCGCGGATAATGTAAAGTTTGCCCGTTCGAAATGTGGTATATTGTGTGTATCGCGTACCGGCTGCCGCGGGGAGCTCCCCGCGGGGCGATCTCTGGACGGCCGGACTGACGGGAGGCGCGCATGACCATAACGGTTCCAAGGCTCATACTGCTCTGCGGGCTCATAGGGCTCTCGGGCTTCGTGGATTCCATCGCGGGCGGCGGGGGACTTATCTCCCTGCCGGCCTACTTCATCGCGGGCTTTCCGCCCCACATGGCGACGGGCACGAACAAGCTCAGCGCCTTCATGGGCTGCAGCGTCGCGACCTTCAACTACGCGAGGTCGGGCTTCATCCCATGGAAGACCGCGGCCTTCAGCATCGCGGCATCGCTTGTCGGCTCCATGCTCGGAGCCAGGATATCGCTCATGATCGGCGATTTCTGGTTCAGGCTCATACTCATGATAGTGATCCCCGTCGTCGCCTACTACGTCTTCAGGAAGAAGGACGGCGCGATGGAGCGCGAGCCCTATCCGGAGCTCAAGACCATGCTGCTCTGCGTCCCGATCTCCTTCTTCGTAGGGATGTACGACGGCTTCTACGGTCCGGGCGCGGGGATGTTCCTCATCCTGCTCTACACCGGGATCGCCCACCTGCCGCTGGACAAGGCGAACGGCATCGCCAAGGCCGTGAACCTCGCCTCCAACGTCGGTTCGCTCATAGTCTTCCTCAGCAACGGCACCACGGTCGTGAGGATAGGCCTCATGGCGGGCGCCTGCGCCATGATAGGCAACTACCTCGGCTCGACCCTCTTCAAGCGCGACGGCTCCAGGATCGTCCGCCCGGTGATGCTCGTCGTCCTCACGATCTTCTTCGTGAAGATGATCACCGAGATGGTGGGGGGAGCGTAGGATCTCCTGCCCATTGCGGCTGCGTTGGCCGTGGAAAGAGAGCTGCCAGGAGCAGCCCCGGCGGAGAGATAGTAGATCTAAACAGTTCAGGCGACGGCGTTTCGGTGTAGACCGCGGCGCCGTTTTGTTGTATAATTAACCATCTATGGGCGCGGCACGCTCGGATTTTGCGTACAACGGCTCAGCTAAGGCTATTTCCCATACCAACATAGGTAACGACTCACAAATTCAGTCGTGACATTGCCATGAAATGGGAATAAGATACAGGAGATAGTGTTTTGAAAAAGAACGAAGGCATTCTGGGCAGCATTCTTGCCGCCCTTCCAGTGATCATATTCGCGGCGGTGTCAATACTCACCGTTCGCCTCCACTATTGCTACAGGCCGATGACCCAGTTCGGGGCTATCGGGCTCTTCGATGTCACCCAGCTCACCGACTTCTTCGCGTATTATAAGATGGTCGTGATTGTTGCAGGGGGTGTGCTTGCAGCGATTGCAATGTTGATCGGTTCGGTCTTTGGTTTCTCGAAAAGAGAATCAGGAGAGAGTATAAGGGATGGGCTTAAGGCAAAGAGCCCTTGGGCGCTTGCAGTTACATCCGTGTGCATTTACCTGCTGCTTGTGTTTCTTTCATTTGTATTCTCGGAATACAAGATTTTTGCTTGGCTCGGCTGGCCTGAGCGATTTGAGGGAACTCTTACGATTATGGCATACATTACGGTTCTCTTATATCTCATGCGCTTCGTGCGCGACCCTCGTGCGGTGAAGATCATATTAGGTGGACTGGGTATAGGGGTGCTTGGAACCTGCATAATAGGGTATTTTCAGGCATCTGGTCAAGATTTATTTCGTACAGTTCAAGGACAAAAGCTGATTGTGCCTAACATTCCGCTTGCTGATGGCCGGACCGCATGGGAGGCCATTGAACAACTGAATGAAGAAGGAAAGATGATATACAGTATACAGTTTAAAAAAGGAATTGTTTATTCCACCCTGTATAATATTAATTATGTTCCTTTCTATCTCAGTACAGTGATTCCTATTATTGCGACTTGCTTTATTGGTGCATGCGATAGAGATGTGAAAATGAATCTAGCCTTGAGAGCGTTTCTAATTAGTGGTCTTTTGATTCTCTACGCATTCTCTCTATACAACTTTTTCTGTGCGAACTCAGCTTCAGGTTATTTTGGTTTGGTGACAATGGGTCTTTTATTCATTGCTGTGTTTTGGAAAAAGATTATTAAATGG
>JAEENW010000137.1 GCA_016283945.1 Bacillota bacterium | reverse complement strand
CGCGAGGCACCAGTCCAAGATCATCAGGACCAGGGTCGCCTCCAAGCTCTCGCCCTGGCTCGCCGAGGCTGAGCTAGGCGGAGTCTACAGCATGCCCATCTCCCACGGAGAGGGACGCTTCTACGCTCCCGAGGGCCTCATCGAGGAGCTCGCGGCGAAGGGGCAGGTCTGCACTCAGTACGTCGACCTCGAGGGAGCGCCGACCATGGACATACAGTTCAACCCGAACGGCTCCATGGGCGCCATCGAGGGCATCTGCTCGCCCGACGGCCGCGTCTTCGGAAAGATGGGCCACAGCGAGAGATGGGACTGCGGGCTCTACAGGAACGTTCCCGGAAACTACGACATAGGAATGTTCAGGGCAGCCGTGAAGTTCTTTAAATAATAATTAGACCGGCCCGGGAACGGAGCTCCGATCTCTTATGTTCTTTCAGAAAACTCACAACTCAACGGAGGAAATCATGACTTACAAGACCGATATCGAGATAGCTCAGGAATGCCAGATGAAGCCGATCATGGAGATCGCCGCCCGCGCCCACGTGGACGAGAAGTATGTGGAGCAGTACGGCAGATACAAGGCCAAGATCGACCCCGCTCTCATCAGGGAGACCGACAGAAAGGACGGAAAGCTCGTCCTCGTCACCGCCATCACCCCGACCCCGGCAGGTGAGGGCAAGACCACCACGACCATAGGCCTCGCCGACGGCCTCAGCCGCATCGGCAAGGACGTCACAGTTGCTCTCAGGGAGCCCTCGCTCGGTCCCGTATTCGGAGTCAAGGGCGGCGCCGCGGGCGGCGGATACGCCCAGGTCGTCCCCATGGAGGACATCAACCTGCACTTCACCGGCGACTTCCACGCCATCGGTGCGGCCAACAATCTGCTCGCCGCCATGCTCGACAACCACATCCAGCAGGGTAACAGCCTCGGCATCGACCCCAAGAAGATCACCTGGAGGCGCTGTGTCGACATGAACGACCGCCAGCTCAGGTACATCGTCGACGGACTCGGCGGCAGGACCAACGGCGTCCCCCGCGAGGACGGTTTCGACATCACCGTGGCGTCTGAGATCATGGCGGTGTTCTGCCTCTCCGACTCCATCACCGACCTCAAGAACAGGCTCTCGAGGATCATCGTCGGCTACACCTACGACGACAAGCCCGTCACCGCGGGCGATCTCAAGGCGACTGGCGCTATGGCGGCCCTGCTCAAGGACGCCCTCAAGCCCAACCTCGTGCAGACCCTCGAGGGGACCCCGGCCTTCGTGCACGGCGGACCCTTCGCCAACATCGCTCACGGCTGCAACTCTGTGATGGCCACCCGCATGGCCCTCAAGATGGGAGATTACACCGTCACCGAGGCCGGCTTCGGCGCGGACCTCGGAGCCGAGAAGTTCCTCGACATCAAGTGCAGGATGGCAGGTCTCACCCCCGACGCCGTCGTCATCGTAGGCACCATAAGGGCCCTCAAGATGCACGGCGGACTGGACAAGAAGCAGCTCGCGGGCGAGGACCTCGAGGCGCTCGAGAGGGGCATCCCCAACCTGCTCAGGCACGTCAGCAACATAAAGAACGTCTACAAGCTCCCCTGCGTCGTGGCGATCAACCGCTTCCCGACCGACACCGACGCCGAGGTCGAGTTCATCATCAAAAAGTGCAGGGAGCTCGGAGTCAACACCGTTCTCTCCACCGTCTGGGCCGAGGGCAGCAAGGGCGGCGAGGAGCTCGCCCGCGAGGTCGTCAGGCTCTGCGAGGAGGAGAAGGGCGACTTCAGCTTCAGCTACGATCTCGATATGCCCATAGCCGACAAGATCGAGGCCGTCGTCAAGAAGATCTACGGAGGCGCCGGCGTGAACATCCTTCCCGCCGCGAAGAAGCAGATCAGGCAGATCGAGGAGAACGGCTTCGGAAACGTTCCCATCTGCATCGCCAAGACCCAATACAGCTTCTCCGACGATCCCAAGCTCCTCGGAGCTCCCGAGGACTTCGTCGTGACCGTCAGGAACGTCAAGATGTCCGCGGGCGCCGGCTTCGCCGTAGTGCTCACCGGAGACATCATGACCATGCCCGGACTCCCCAAGGTCCCCTCCGCCGAGAAGATCGACGTGGACGAGTTCGGAAGGATCACCGGACTGTTCTAGGTCAGCGCATCGAAATAAAAGACCCCGCTTTGAGCGGGGTCTTTTTGATGAGTTATATGCTCCGTGCGGAGCGCGGGGTGGTCAACTGCGGGACTCTCAGCCCGCTTCAGACTGCCCTACAGCGTCATCCTCCTGATGAGCTCCTTCATGTACTCGTATACTCTCGCGTAGGAGTCGAGATCCATGTTCTCGGTGACCGTGTGGGCGTTCTCTGCATTTCCGCCGAGCGGGATCATGTCGATGCCGGGGAGGTTCTCGGCGAAGACGCCGAGCTCGAGGCCTCCGTGTACGGCCTTCTGCTCCATATCCCTGCCGGTCAGCTCCTTATACAGGGCGTTTGCGTCCTTTCTGAGCTGGCTCTCGGGGTCGTAGGGCCAGGCGGGGAGCCAGGGGCCGACCTCGGCTTCCTCCGCTCCGCAGAGCTCGGCTACGGTGCACATGTGATCGACGTAGTCGGCGTCGAGGCTGCGGGAGGAGGATCTGAGCATGGTGTTGATCGTGAACTTGCCGTCACGGGTCTTGACCACGCCCATGTTGGTGGAGGTGACGGGGATGCCGGGAAGGCGGACGTCCATCATGCGGACCCCGTTGGGGATGCAGAACAGGCAGTTGACCAGCTTGCCGGTCGTCTCCTTTGAGACCATCTTCTCCGCTTCGGCGTCCTCGAAGCTCATGACGAGAGCCGGCTCGGTCGCGGCGTACTCCTCCTTTATCTCCGCGGAGACCCTGTCGAAGACCTTCTTCGCGGCCGCCTTGCAGTGGTCGCAGTGGACGAGTATCACGGCCTCGGCCTCTCTGGGGATGGCGTTGAACATCAGTCCGCCGTCGATGAAGCTGAGATTGAACTCGACCTCCTTCCAGATGTTGTGGAGCAGCCTGCCCATGATCTTGTTGGAGTTTCCGAGCTCATCCGCGATCTTGCCCGCGGAGTGTCCGCCCTTGAGGCCCTTTACGGAGATCTTA
>JAEENW010000136.1 GCA_016283945.1 Bacillota bacterium | reverse complement strand
GGGTGCCGCGCCTCCGGCTTCGGGAACGCTCTTTCCCGCTTCCTCGGGACCGTCGATCCTTATCTCTTCACTGTCTGTCATTCGTCTGTTTCTTTCTCTTCGGGATCGCCTTCGGGCTTGTCCTCGGTGATCTCAAAGCTCCTGTTGATGTTGTCCGTTAGATATTTGATGACGGAGCTTATCTCTCCGTATTTCATCCTCTTGGGTCCGAGCACTCCGAGCTTTCCGACCAGCCTGCCGTTGACCTTGTAGTCCGCGGTGATGAGGGCCATGTCCTTCATGTCGTCGGAGTTCTCGTCGCCTATCGTTATCACCAGGCCCTCGTCCCTGTTGACGAGCACGTTGGTGAGATGCTCCTTCTTCTCAACCAGGGAGAGTATCTCCCTCGCCCTGTCCACGTCGCTGTACTCCGGAAGGTTGAACACCTTGGAATAGCCGTCCATGTAGAGGTTGCTGTCGAGCATCTTCTTCAGCGTCTGCATGAAGCTCGGTATGACCGACTGCGGCAGCGCCGAGAGACTCCTGAGATCGGTCTCCAGTGTCTGGACTATGTTCATCGTGAGTATGTCGTTGACGGTCTTGCCCTTGAGGTTGTGGGTCATGACCTTCGACATCAGCTCGAGGTTCTCGTTGGTGTAATCGCAGGTCAGCCTGACCGCGGTGTTGTTGACCTTGCCGTCGTCCGTGACGACCATTATTACCACAGTCTGATCGGCCACCGGAAGCACGTTCACGTACTGGAGCTTGCTCTCCCTGCCGCTGGGCGTGATCGCGAAGGAGATCAGGTTGGTTGTGTCGGACAGTATCTCGGCCGCCTTCTTCGCGACCGCGTCCGGCGCCTCGCCGCTCTCGAGCTCCTCGGTGATCCTCCTCTTCATCTCCTCGGGCAGGTCTCCCGTGTTCATGAGCTTGTCGACGTAGAGCCTGTAGGCCTTGTCAGAGGGCACCCTTCCCGCCGAAGCGTGGGGATGCGTGAGATAGCCCATGTCCTCCAGATCGCTCATCTCGTTCCTGATGGTCGCCGGGCTGAGCCCCATGTCGTGATTCTTTGAAAGCGTCCTGCTTCCGACAGGTTCCGCCGTGGAAATGAAGTCCGCGATGACCGCCTGAAGTATCTTCAGCTTCCTTTCGCTGAGTTCCATGAAGCCCTCCTTTCTCCGGTGTTAGCACTCTCACGCTTTGAGTGCTAATAACTATCGTTAATATACCGCCGGCAGGGGTCAAAGTCAACACCTTTTATGTGTAGATTTTATGATAAAATCGAAGAAACGGAGGATTGCAGCATGGACGCTGAAAAAAGGCGTATACTCGGTATCGGCGGGGCAAATCTGGACATCCACGCCTCCCTGAAGGCCCCCGCGGCGCCCGGGGATTCCAACCCCTCGCGCTTCCGCATGAGCGCGGGCGGGGTGATGAGAAACATTCTCGAAGACCTCAGCCTGCTCGGGGAGAGCTGCGTTCTGATGAGCGCTGTGGGGCGTGACCCCTTCGCGGGAAAGATACTGGCCTCCTGCGAAGCCGCGGGCATAGACCGCAGCCCGGTGTACGTGAGTCCGGAGCTCTCCAGCTCCTGCTATGTTGACCTGCTGGAGCCGGGCGGCGAGATGGTCATAGCCTGCTCCGACATGGAAGTCATAGAGAGCATGCCTCTCTCCCACATAGAGGCCAACGCGGGGTATATAAAGAAGGCGCGCGCCATAGCCGTAGACGGCAACCTCACGCGGGAACAGCTCGAAGCGGTACTCGCTCTCGCGCCGCCGGACATCCCGGTCTTCGCGGACCCGGTCTCCGCGGCCAAGGTCATGAGGTTCGACGGCCTGCTTGGAAGGCTCGCCCTGTTCAAGCCCAACGCCCTGGAACTGGAAAAGATCAGCGGCATCCCCTGCGGAGCACTCGACCCGGCAGAAGGCCCGGACAGGAAGGCCATAGCGAGGGCGGCGGACGGCCTGCTATCCCTCGGACGTGAGAGGAGCGCGGTCTCGCTCGGAAGGCACGGCTGCTACTTCGCGGACACGCTGGGACAGAGCTTCTTCTGCAGGCTGGACTCCCCTCTCACGGCTCT
>JAEENW010000135.1 GCA_016283945.1 Bacillota bacterium | reverse complement strand
GAGATCTGCAAGGCCAGAAACATAGGCTTCGATCTCGTCACCGGCGACTGCAAGACTCCCGTGTCGCTCGACGCCGCGCTCGCGGACGAGCTCTACGAGGCCGCGAAGGCCGAGGGGCTCAAGTGCCGCAAGATGCCCAGCGGCGCGGGGCACGACGCCATGATGTTCCCGCCGTTCTGCCCGACCGCGATGGTCTTCATCCCCTGCAGGGACGGTATCTCACACAACGTTGCCGAGCACACCGAGTTCGAGCAGATGGAGGCGGGCATCCGCGTGATACTGCGCTATCTGTCGGGACTCGCGGAATAACAGCCCAAGCTCTGTACCGTAATGCCCGCGGCTTTGCCGCGGGCGCGTTTAAATGCCATGCTCAACAAGGAAGATTATCTAGAGCCCGACTGCCCGTTCGACGCCTCGATGTGGGAGCAGAACGAGGAGAAGGGCATGGTCCCTATGGACCGCATAACCGAAAAAGAAGACAGCCTGCTCGCGAGGAACGATCATCCCGCCGCCGAGAGGCTGCTGCTCTACTGGATAGAGGAGGCCAGATCCCTCGCCGACAGGAGAGGGGTGTTCCTGCTGGAGAACGAGCTGATGGGTCTCTCGCGAAAGACCGGGCAGAAGGAGAAGGCCCTCGCGCACATGAACGCGGCGCTCGAGCTCGTACCTATCCTCGGCTATGAGGATACCGTGAGCGGGGCGACCTGCTTCATAAACGCCGGCACCGTGCTCAAGGCCTTCGGCATGGCCGGCGACGCCCTGCCGTATTTCGAGAGGGCGCTCGCCGTGTACCGGGAGAAGCTCCCAAAGGGCGATCCCAGGCTGGCGGGGCTCTACAACAACATGGGTCTCGCGCTGTTCGACCTCGAAAGATACGATGAAGCGATGGAAGTCTACGGAAAGGCTCTGGCTGTAAACTCGGAGATCGAGGGCACCGAGCCCGAGAGCGCCATCACGCGGCTCAACATGGCCGACGCCTGCGCCATGTCCCTCGGCTTCGAGGATGGCGAGCAGGCCATACGCGGGCACATAGAGAGCGCCTGGGAGCTGCTGAACGCACCGGGCCGCAAAGCTGACGGCAACTACGCCTTCGTCTGCGAGAAATGCGCCCCGGTCTTCGAGATGTACGGATACACCGCCTACGCCGCCGAGCTCGCGAGGAGGGCGGAGGAGATCTACTCCGGGGGAGTCAGATGAAGGGGCTTGAGCTGTCCAGACGATACTATGAGGAGTTCGCCGCGGAAGCGCTTCGCGGCGAGTTTTCGCGTCTTATGCCGCTGATCGCCGTGGGCCTATGCGGCGCCGGCTCAGAGTGCCTGGGCTACGACGACGAGGTCTCGCGGGACCACGATCTCGAGCCCGGATTCTGCATATTCATCCCCGACGAGGACAAGGTGAGCCGCAGAGACGCCTTCCTGCTGCAGCGCTTCTACGATAAGCTGCCGAGAGAATTCGAAGGCTTCAGGCGCGGCCTGGTGTCCCCGGTCGGAGGAAACCGTCGGGGCGTTATCCGCACCCGCGATTTCCTGATCGCGAGGACCGGGACCGACGTCCTTCCGCTCAGCGCCGAGCAGTGGCTGAGGATCCCCGAGCAGAGCCTGCTCGAGGCCGTGAACGGAGAGATCTGGCACGACGGCCTCGGAGAGATCAGCGCCCTGCGCGAATACCTGTCGGAGATGCCCGGGGACATAAGGCTCAAGAAGCTCGCGTCTTATCTCCTCACCGCCGGGCAGAGCGGCCAGTACAACTATGCGCGCTGCCTAGCGCACGGGGAGAAGGGCGCGGCCGCGCTCGCCGCGGGAGAGTTCGCGGCGTCCGCCGCTCACGCGCTCTTCCTGCTGCACGGCCGCTATACGCCTTATTACAAGTGGATCTTCAGGGCGCTGAGGGAGATCGAGCCCGAGGCCGCGGAGCGGCTGGAGAGGATAGTGACGGGAGACGCGTCGTCTGCGCCGGAGAGCGCGGACCGGCGCGGCGCTTCCGGCGGCCCGGAGACATCTTCCGAGCCGGATACACCCTCCGGCACGCAGCTTCTGATCGAGGAGCTCTCGTCCTATATCATCGGGCTGCTCAGGGAGCAGGGACTCACAGAGGCGTCCTGCGGCGAGCTCGAGAAGCACGCTTACTCAGTAAACGATCATATCGAGGATCCGCTCCTCAGGAACGCGGACATATTCGCGGGGCTGAACCGTTAGGCGGATCCGGCCATCTGCCGCAGCATGAAAGGGACAGTTATGAGATCCGGCAACACTTTCAAAAAACTCCTCGCCTCCGCCGTCGCTCTGGCTATAGCGCTTGGAACGGTCTTAGGCGCGGCTCCGATGACAGCCTATGCCGAAGGGCAGGCAGCTGCCGGAAGCGCGGACGACGCCGACCTCACCATACTATTCACGCACGACGAGCATGATTACTACGGCAGCGCCGCGAGGCTCGCCACGCTGGTGAAGGAGAATTCCAGCGACAGGAGCATATACGTCAGCGCGGGCGACATAGCCATGGGAACGCTCTATCAGGCTGCGTTCTCGACCGACGCCTTCGAGCTCAGGGCGCTGGGGCGCATGGGCTGCGAGCTCATGACCTTCGGCAATCACGAGTACGACTACGGAGCGGAGGGCACAGCGAAGATGCTCAGGGCTGCCATGGCGAGCGGCGATCCGCTGCCCGCCATAGTCCAGTCGAACATAGACTTCAGCGGCGAGCTCACGGCCCCGCAGCAGGAGCTCAGAAGCGCCTACGAGGATTACGGGGTGACTAGCACGGCTGTCATCGAAAGAAACGGCCTGAAGCTCGGCTTCTTCGGGCTCGAGGGCATAGACAGCATAGAGTGCATACAGACGGACCTCGCCTGGATCAACTATATCGAGGCTGCGAAGGCGGCGGCCGCAGAGCTCGAGTCGCAGGGCTGCGACGTCATCATCGCGCTCTCGCATTCGGGGACGAACGGAGACGGAAGGACCGGCGAGGACTTCGATCTCGCCGCCGCGGTTCCCGCCATAGACGTGATAATAAGCGGCCACACCCACACCGCGTACGCCGAGCCCGTCATGGCCGGAGGCACCCTCATAGCCTCCGCAGGCTGCTATCTGCAGTATCTCGGACGGATAGACCTCAGGATGGGCGAGAGCGGTCCCGAGCTCGCGGGCTATACCCTCATCCCGATAAGCGCGGACGTTCCGGAGGATCCCGGGATCGCCGCGGATTTCAGGAGCTATAAGAAGCAGATCGAGGACACTTATCTCGCAGCGGAGGGCGTCGGCTTCGACCAGATAATAGCGCGCAGCGGCTTCGACATGATCAGCCTCGACGAGATGTACGCGACCCATCAGGAGTACACCACAGGCGATCTCATCGCCGACTCCTACATCTACGAGGCCGAGAGGAACGGTATCGACGACATCGACGTCGCGCTCGTGGGCCTCGGGACCATACGCGGCTCGATACGAAAGGGCGATATCACCGTGTCCGACGCCTTTGAGATCTGCTCGCTCGGCGTAGGATCCGACGGGAGCGCGGGCCATCCGCTGCTCGCGGCCTACATTACAGGTAAGGAGCTCAAGCTGCTCACTGAGCTCGACGCGAGCCTCGGACCCATGGTCAGCTCCATCAAGATGAGCAACAGCGGCCTCAGGTACGCCTTCAACACGAAGCGCATACTACTCGACCGCGTGACCGATGTCAAGCTCGTGCGCGGCGCGCTCAGCGGAGAGGGCAGCTTCGAGGAGATCGACGACAAAAAGCTCTACAAGGTCTGCTGCAACATGTACGCGGCGAACATGCTGGGCATGCTCAACGGCCTCACCAAGGGCGTGCTCTCGATAACCCCCAAAGACGCAGACGGCAAACCGATAGAGGACTTCTACAGCGTGGCGCTCAAGACCGCCGACGGCTGCGAGATCAAGGAGTGGGTCGCTTTCAAGAACTACCTTATGAGCTTCCCGCCGAGACCGAACATCAGCGCCGCCGCGCCCGAGATCAAGGCGGGCCTCACCGGCTCGATCGCTCCCGGCTCGACCTCCGGCAGCGATGCCGCAGTAGCTGCTCAGGGCAATGATTCCGAGATTATCAGCGGAGTGGAGCCTTCTTCAGCCGGCATTAGCAGCTCCGCCAGCACAGCTGCCGCCGGGATCCCGGAGATCCCGATCTGCTACTCCGAGCCCATGGGCCGCAAGTACAAGTACGAGCAGGGCGGCCTCGCGGTGATCTCGCATCCGGGCACAGCGACGAAGCTGGTGCCGACTGCTATCGCTTGTGTGGCGGTCCTGCTGCTCATCGTCCTGCTCATAGCGGTGGCAGTCAAGCGCTTCAGGAGAAGGGCGAGGAAGGCAAATGAGAGGGTGAGAAGGGGATAGAGATCGTGTCGGTGCTGACGGGCAGCGCACATATACTCTGTTTAAGTTGCTTAAACGCCCAACATGTGGTATGATTCATTGAATTGAAATACATTATCGGAGTATTGAATAAATGGATTATCAAGAATACGAGATTGATCTTCATAAGGTGCTTTTCAGGTCCTGCATGAAATGGCGCAAGATCATACTTATCGGCATCATTGTCGGGTTGCTTCTCGGAGGCAAACAGGTCATCGATGACCTCATGGTTCTCAACGATGACGAGGCTTACACAGCCGCTCAGATCAACTTTGACCGCCAGCACAGCGCCTGGGAGTCTGCCGAGACATCGTTAAACGCCCAGATCGAGAACTTGACCAATCAAAAGGCACGTCAGGAAGAGTACAACGAGAAGTCTCTCATCATGGCGATCGATCCGATGGATGAGTATTACGGTTCGTTCTCTCTGTATGTCGATTCGGGATATCAGATCGACCCGACCCTCGGCATGCAGAACCTCGACTATACGAGCAGGATCCTGTCTGCCTATAACAGATATCTGACGGGCGGCGAACTGTACGAGTATATGCTCGCGAATACCAATCTGACCGATGAGCAGAAGTATCTCAAGGAGGTCATCGGTGTCAGCGTCAACTACGACTCTGCGATGATCACTGTATCCGCTATCGGCGCTGACGCGGACATAGTTCAGGAGCTTCTGAATCTCGTCAAAAACGGCATTGCCGGCCAGTACCAGCTCGTAAACGACGCGGTAGGCCAGCACACTTACACGCTCGTCAACGAGGTCGCTTACTCCTACGTCAACTACAGCCTCGAGGATACGCAGAAGGACAACCGCGATAAGCTCGCCGCATTCGACACGTCCATCCAGAGCATCAACGAATCGCTTGAGAAGTGGAAGGTCACCCCAGAGCCCAGGTTCATGTATTCTCCGAGTAAGATCTTCACCTCCACAGTCAAGAAATGCATCATCGGCGGCATCATCGGCGTTGTTCTGGGATTCTGCTGGTACGCTGCCAAGAGCATACTGGGTCAGGACTTCTCGGAAGAGAAGCTTGCGCTCTGCGCAGGGCGCGACGCGAAGATCATAGGTTTCGTGTATCCCGGAGACAGCTCCAAGTCCCTCAGGGGGATAGACAAGCTCATAGCCAGGATCTTCGGAGAGCGTAGCTCGTTCCCTGATTTCACTTCAAGTGCGGCGATAACCGGGTCCACCGCAGGAAGCATGGCTGAGGCAAACGGATCTAAAAAGATCGCCCTAGTAGGAGCTATCGACCCAAAGCTTCTGGAAAGCATCGGCGCGGAGATGGCTAAAAGCTCCGGAGACTGCGGCGTTGATGTACTGGGAAGCATCCTCTCAGATGCGAATGCTGTGAGCGATCTCAAGCAGTATGACTGCGTGGCTATAGCCGTTCAGGAAAAGGTAAACAATATAACTCAGGTAAGCCGTCAGTTCGAGTTACTCAAGATCTGGGGCAAGAGAGCGCTCGGCGCTGTGATAATCAGGTAAGACATGAAGGAAAGAGAACAGCTGAGCAACTTCATCATCCGGATTTTTAAGCTTATAAACATCGTGTTGCTCGCATGGGTGTTTTTCCGTGTATGGGTAAATGAGTATTCCAGAACTATAGCAGTCAGATATTACATAAAAGGCGAATTGGTAATGGTGGCATTGTTCGTCTTTCTGTATCTTTGCTTGGTAAGGGCATATGACGG
>JAEENW010000134.1 GCA_016283945.1 Bacillota bacterium | reverse complement strand
AAGGCGGGCCGGGGCGCCCTATCACCTGCAGGGGAACGGGGCCCGCGCGGCAGCCTGTAAGGCGAGTTTTATGAACAGAAGGCAGTATCTCAAATTCCTGATAGTCTACGCCGTCTTCTCGATGGCGGCGAACTTCGCGCATCCCGTGACGCCGACGCTCATCGTCGAGCGCCACCTCGACAGCTCCATGTTCGGCATCGCTCTGGCGGCGATGTTCGTCATGAGCTTTTTGTTCTCGCCCTTCTGGGGCAAGCTCTGCAGCTACATCCCGACCAAGACCATCATACTCATAGGCGGCCTGGGCTACTGCGTCGGACAGGTCATATTCGGCGCGGCGGTCAACGAGGCCATGGTCGTCGGCGGCAGGATGGTCGCGGGAGCCTTCTCGAGCGGAGCCTGGACGGCCGCGCTCAACTACGTCGTAAACACCAGCAAGCCCGAAGACCGCGGACAGAACCTCACGGTCTACGCCACGCTTCAGAACGTCATCAGCGCCGTCGGCTACTTCATCGGCGGTATGCTCGGCCTCATCTCGGTGGAGTTCACCTTCACCGTGCAGGTCGTGATGCTCGCCGCGGGCTGCATACTGCTCTTCTTCGTCTGCGTGGACGACACGCCCTTCAAGCACAGGCCGGAGAGGAAGCTCAGCTTCGCTGACGCGAACCCCTTCAGGGTCTTCGTCGAGGCGAAGGACTTCATGAACTTCAACTTCGTTCTGATCTTCGCTATGGTCGCCATCGCGGCGGTCGGCCAGAACTCCTTCGAGCAGGTGTTCAACTACTTCATCAAGGACCAGTTCCAGCTCTCCTCCGCCTACAACGGCATATTCAAGGCGGCTATCGCGGTCTGCGGCTTCATCGCCAACAGCACCGTCTGCATGTGGCTGGTCAAGAAGACCGACATCAACAGGACCTACGCCTGGGTGATGATCGCGGCCACCATCCCGGCCGGGCTGATACTCTTCTTCTTCGGAAGCATCATCCCCTTCGCGATCTGTGATATATTGTTCATGACGATCAACATCATCAGGAACCCCATCCAGCAGAACCTCTGCGCCGAGCACGCGAGCGCCGAGAACAGCAACTCCGTGATGGGCTTCTTCCAGGCGATGAACTCGCTGGGCGGCATCTTCGGAGCGGCCTTCGCGGGGCTCATCTACGACACGAACACTCACTATCCGTTCATCCTCGCCTTCGCCGCGTACCTGATCACCTCGGTGATAGCGCTCTTCTACCGCTCGAGGTACAGCAGCACAGGCAAGGCGGCGTAGCGCTTCTTCCGGGGGGAAATCGATGAAACGAAAGATACTGCTGCCCGCGTCGTTCTTCTTCGTGATGTTCCTGTACAACTTCGCGAGCGGCTTCGCGCATCCCGTGACGCCGACCCTCGTGGTGGACAGGGGCCTTCCGAGCCAGTGGTACGGCTACGCTATGTCCGCGGTCTCGGTGGGAAGCTTCATGGTCGCGCCCTTCTGGGGCAAGCTCTGCAGCTACGTCTCGACGAAGAAGATCGCGGTATTCGGCCTCTTTGGCTACGCTCTCGGCCAGTTCATCATGATGAACGCCTACACCGGCCCGCAGCTTCTCATAGGCCGCGTGACCGCGGGGCTGCTCGCCTCGGGCACGACCATTTCCATACTCAACTACATCATCAACGTCGGTGAGGAGCACCAGCGCTCCAAATACCTGACGATATACGCGACCTCGGGCAGCGTCTCCAACGCGCTCGGCTACTTCGCGGGCGGAGTGCTCGGCATGAAGGGCATAGAGTTCCCCTTCTACGCCCAGATGGGGATACTGGTCATCGACGCGGTCCTGGCCTTCTTCCTGCTCGAGGACGACACGCCCTACAAGCACCGCCCCGAGCGCGGCATGAATATCAAAGAGGTCAACCCCTTCAGCGCC
Organism: Bacillota bacterium; assembly: GCA_016283945.1. Lineage (GTDB taxonomy): Bacteria > Bacillota > Clostridia > Peptostreptococcales > Anaerovoracaceae > RGIG2707. Next base: position 4,530 of record JAEENW010000134.1, on the reverse strand, counting down.
TTCATGGACGCGAGGAACTACATGACCCCGCTGCTGGCGCTGTTCTTCCTGGCCTTCACGCTCTACTGCACCGGGCTCACGATGTTCGAGACGGTCTTCAACTACTACATCAAGGACCACTTCGGGCTCGGCTCCCAGTACAACGGGACCATAAAGGCCGTAGTCGCGGCCTCGAGCTTCCTGATGAACATGAGCGTGGGGATGTGGGTCGTCCGCCGCACCAACGTGCACAGGAGCATGTCGGTGATGGCGCTGCTGACCGCCGCCGCGGTGGGCTGCAGCATGCTGTTCTTCGAGAGCATGCTTCCCCTCTCCGCGACCTTCGTCCTCTATTCCGTCATCAGCATCATGATCATGCCTGTCGCGCAGAACATAGCCGCCGAGCACGCGACGGATGAGAACTCCAACAGCCTCATGGGCTTCTTCCAGTCCCTGAGGTCGCTCGGCTCCATCATCGGTTCCTACACCGAGGCGAGGATCTACGCGCTCAACGTCAGGGCGCCGTTCATCTGCTCCGCCGCGCTGATAGGCATAGGAACGCTCATGAGCTTCGCATACACTCTGAAGCAAGGCAGAGAGAAAGGCACGAACTGATGGCATCCGAAGCGCAGCTCAAAAACAAGCATATACTGCCGCTATCGTTCTTCGCGGTGATGTTCCTGTACCACTTCTCGTCGGGCTTCGCGCATCCCGTGACGCCCACGCTGGTGGTCGACCGCGGCCTGCCCAGCCAGTGGTACGGCTACGCGATGTCCGCGGTGTCGGTGGGCTGCTTCGTCATAGCGCCCTTCTGGGGCAAGCTCTGCAACTACATCTCCACGAAGAAGATCGCTATCATCGGCATGGCCGGCTACGCCGTGGGCCAGTTCATCATGATGAACGCCTACAGCGGGATCCAGCTCCTCATAGGACGCGTGTTCGCCGGACTGCTCTCCATGGGACCCACGGTCGCGATGATCAACTACATCATCAACGTAGGCTCCGAGCGCGAGCGCCCGAGATATCTGACCATATACGCGACCTCAGGCAGCGTGAGCAACGCCGCCGGCTACTTCGCCGGAGGCCTGCTCGGCATAAAGGGCATCGAGGTCCCCTTCATAGTCCAGATGGGCGTGCTCGCGGTCGCCTGCGTCCTGGCCTTCTTCGTCCTCGAGGACGACACCCCGTACAAGCACCGCCCTGAGCGCGGCATCAACATAAAGGAGGTCAACCCCTTCAGCGCCTTCCTCGACGCGAGGAAGTACATGACCCCCATACTCGCGCTCTTCTTCGCGGCCTTCCTGCTCTACAACCTCGGGATGTCGCTCTTCGAGACGGTGTTCAATTACTACATCAAGGATCATTTCGGCCTCGGTTCCCAGTACAACGGCACCATCAAGGCCGTGATCGCGGTCTCGAGCCTCACGATGAACTTCACCGTGGGCATGTGGGTCGTCAAGAAGACGGACATCCACAGGAGCTACTTCGTTCTGACGGTGATCACCGCCGCGGTCGTGGGCTGCGCCCTGCTGTTCTTTGAGAGCATGCTCCCGCTCTTCGCGGCGTTCATCCTCTACTCCATCCTCAGCATCATGGTGAGGCCGCTCGGGCAGAACATCTGCGCGGAGCACGCGACGGAGGAGAACAGCAACAGCCTCATGGGCTTCTTCCAGGCCATGAGCTCATTCTCGCACATAATAGGTTCCTTCTCGGAAGCCAGGCTGTACCTCATCAGCATAAGGCTCCCGTTCTACTGCGCATTCGCAGTGATGCTCATCAGCGTATTCACGAGCTTCGTCTACGTGACGAGGCACAGCCGGGAAAAGGCGGCAAGGGGGTAAGACATGAAAGAGATCAGGACGTTCACCGGAGAAGAGGTCGAGGAGAAGCTCCAGTACGGTCCCTGCGTGGATCTGATGGAGGAGACTCTCCTGAAGCTTCATAAGGGCGGCTTCGAGCAGTACCTCAGAAAGTCCGAAGTTATGCCGGGAGGCAACATCATCGCCTTCATGCCGGCCTATTGCTTCGACGGATATTTCGGAGCCAAGATACTGAGCGTGTTCCCGAAGAACAGCCGCGACGGCTACCCCTCCCACCAGGGGCAGGTCATGATATTCGACGGGACGCACGGCGAGCTGACGGCTCTCGCGGACGCTACCGCCGTGACCAAGATACGCACCGGCTGCGTGAGCGCCGCCGCGAGCAGATGCCTCGCAAGGAAGGACTCGAAGGTCCTCGCCCTGCTCGGAGCGGGAGAACAGGCTGAGAGCCATTTAAAGGCGATCTCAGCGGTCTTTGCCCTCGATGAGGTCAGAGTATGGAATCACCGTTTTGACAAGGCAGAGAGCTTCTGTGAGGCTCACAGGGGCATCTCAGGCATAGAGAACGTCAGAGCCTGCGCGAGCGCCGAGGAGGCGGTGCGCGGAGCCGACATCATCTGCACCCTCACCGCGTCCAAGGAGCCCATAATAGACCGCTCCTGGCTCAAGCCCGGCGCCCACATCAACGCCGTAGGCGCCTGCACGAAGGCAGCCCGCGAGCTCGACAGCGCGACCGTCAGAGCCGCCCGCTTCTTCTGCGACAGCAGGGAGTCCGTCTTCGCCGAGGCCGGGGACTTCGTCATCCCCATGAACGCCGGCGAGATCGGAAAGGAGCAGCTGCTCGGCACCCTCGGGGAGCTCTTCGCGGGAGAGATCGAGGGAAGGACCTCGGACGAGGACATAACCGTGTTCGAGTCCCTCGGCATCGCGGCCGAGGACCTCGCGAGCGTCAAATATCTCGCCGATCTGGAAAGGTAGCCGCGGTCCGCGGCAGGAGGACAGCATGAGCGTACCCGCGAGCGTCAGGGAGCTTTTCCCCGTCACAAAGCGCTGCACTTATTTCGACGTAGCCTACGACTGCGGAGGCTGCCTGCTTGGCAGAGCCGCGGCGCAGAGGTTCTTCGACGACTGGGAGGTATCCGCCTCGGAGAACGAGCGCGGAGGCCCGGGCCGCGGAGTCTTCTTCAGGGAGCTCGACGAGGCCAGAGAGTATCTGAACGAGCTGGTCGGAGGGACCGGCCCGCAGCAGATCGCCTTCGCGAGGAACACCAACGAGGGCATCAACGCCCTGCTTCAGGGCTTCGATTTCCGCGAGGGAGACAACATCGTCACCGACGCGGGCGAGCATCAGTCAGTCATCATGCCCTGCGTCAACGCCGGGCAGTTCAAGGGCATAGAGGTCCGCGCGCTTCCCGAGCGCGAGGACAGGAAGATCCTCGCCGAGGACCTCATAGCGCTTGCCAATGAGCGCACCAGGATCATCGCCGTGAGCCACGTCCAGTCCGCCACGGGCTGGTGCATGGACCTCGCGAAGCTCGGGGCCTGGTGCAGGGAGCACGGAGTCTTCCTCATCGTGGACGCCATACAGAGCCTCGGCATAAAGCCCTTCCGCGCCGAGGAATGGGGCGTGGACGCGGTCGCGGCGGGCAGCTACAAGGGCCTCTGCGGCTCCGAGAGCGCCGGCTTCGTGTACGCGGACAGAGCCCTGCTCGAGCACGTCACGCCGGTCTACAGCGCAGCGGGCTTCGCGGTCACGCTGAAAAAAGCCCCGGACTGGAAGCTCGAATATCCGGACCCCGGCGCGGCCAAGAAGCTCGAGAACTCCACCCTCGACAACCTCGGCGGCTACGTGCTGCACGACAGCGTGCGCTTCCTGCTCGATCTGGGCATCGAGAACATCTGGGAGCACGTCAACGGAATATATCATCATCTCTACGACGGCTTCAGGGCGCTCGGGCTGGAGATCCTCAGTTCAGAGGACGACGCCGAGCACGCCGGCTCGCTCCTTCTCAAGGGTACCGGCACGGAGAAGTCCCTCGGGGATCTATTCGATTTCCTGCGCTCCAGGAACATCTGCCTGAGCTTCTCGCACGGCTTCATCCGCGTGTCGATCGGAGTGTTCAACACGCCGGACGACGCGGATATCCTGCTCGCCGCGGTGAAGGAGTTCCTCGCCGCCTAGCGCCGGCCATATGATAAACTTGCAGAAAAGCTGCCCCCTCGCAAAGCGAAGGGGCAGCTTTTTAATTGTTTCCGAAATCTGGGATCCCGCGCCTCAGCGCACGATCTCTCCGCCCTTGACGACGTGCTCCGGGACCTTGTACATCACGGAGATGTCGGATACGGGGTCTCCGTCAACGGCCACGAAGTCGGCGAACTTGCCGGGCTTGACGCTTCCGATCTTATCGTCCTGATAGATGATCTTCGCGGAGTCGATGGTCGCCTGCTTCAGGATGTCCTCGTTGGTGAAGCCGAGGGTCTCCTTCCTGAGGCGGAACTCCCTCATCGGGTCGCTCGTGAACTTCTCGAGGGAGACGTCGGTGCCCCAGCCGAGGAGTATGTTCTTGTGATTATTGTAGGCGTTGAGCAGGCTCTCCTTGATGGTTGGCATGATCTGCGTCATCCTCTTGCCGTTGTAGGTCTCGGGCTCCTCGAGGATCTCGTCGATCGCGTACATGGTGAGCACGAGCGCGGTGTCCTGCCCGCTCTCGTCGATGTACTTCAGGGTGTC
>JAEENW010000133.1 GCA_016283945.1 Bacillota bacterium | reverse complement strand
GAGTCCGCTTCGACGAGGGAGCGGGTAAGGAAGGTGAGACCGGCGATTACGGTCCCTACTGGCAGAGCCAGAGGGGCAGCATCTACAAGGCCTGCGCCAAGTATCTCATAGAGCAGGGCAAGGCTTACCCCTGCTTCATGAGCGAGGAGGAGATTGCCGGGATCCGCGAGGCTCAGACCGCCGCGAAGATCACTCCGGGCATCTACGGCGAATACGCCAAGCACAGGGACCTCAGCTACGAGGAGGTCGAGGCGAGGCTCGCCGCCGGCGAGAAGCCCGTCATCAGGCTCCGCTCCTGGGGCGATCCTTCCAGGTACTTCAAGGTCGAGGACGCGATCCGCGGAGAGATCTCCATGCCGGAGAACATCCAGGACGTGGTCATCCTCAAGACCATAGGCCTTCCGACCTATCACTTCGCGCACGTCGTCGACGATCACCTCATGAGGGTGAGCCACGTCGTCAGAGGCGAGGAGTGGATGCCGTCGCTCCCCATCCACGTCCAGCTCTTCGAGGGCATGGGCTGGGACCATCCGGTCTATGCTCACAATACCGTCCTCATGAAGGTCGACGAGGAGACAGGGCAGAAGCGCAAGCTCTCCAAGCGCAAGGATCCCGAGCTCTCGCTTGGCTACTACAAGCAGATGGGTTACTTCCCCGAGGCTGTCAGGGAGTACCTCATGACCATACTCAACTCCGACTACGAGGAGTGGAGGAGCGCGAATCCGGACGCCTCCATGGACGGCTTCGACTTCAGGCTCTCCAAGATGAGCAGCTCCGGCACCTTCTTCGACATCAACAAGCTCAACGACGTTTCCAAGGAGGTGCTCGCGAGGAAGAGCTCCCGCGAGATCCTCGACTTCATGCTCGAGTGGGCGGACGGCTTCCATCCCGACATCGCGGCTCTGTTCAGGGCCGACGAGGAGAAGATGCTGAAGATCTTCGATATCGACCGCACCGGCGAGAAGCCCAGAAAGGACCTGGTCTACGCCGAGCAGATCTTCGCCTTCATAAAGTACTTCTTCGACGAGTGCTTCGAGTACGAGAGCGAGTGGCCTGCCGAGGCGGCCGCGGACAGGAAGGAGATCCTCAGGAGATACCTCGAGAGCTACGACCCCTCGGACGACAACAGCGCCTGGTTCGGCAAGGTCAGGGACCTCGCTGTCGAGCTCGGCTACGCTGCCAAGCCCAAGGACTACAAGAAGGATCCCGCGAGCTACAAGGGCCACGTCGGCCACGTTAGCAGCGTTATCAGGATCGCGGTCACCGGAAGGGCCAACTCGCCCGACCTGTGGACCGTTCAGCAGATTATGGGGACCGAACAGGTCAGAAGCCGCGTAGAGGCGGCTATGGAGCGCTGATGGATCTTAAGAGCTACAAGCATATTCACTGCATCGGGATAGGCGGCATCGGCCTCTCGGCCATAGCCGAGATCATGATGAGCCGCGGCTACACTGTCACCGGCTCCGACATCAAGCAGAGCAGCGTCACCGAGCATCTCGTCGAGCAGGGCGCGAAGGTCTTCATAGGCCACGACGCCTCCAACGTCGACGGCGCGGATCTGCTGGTCTACTCCGCGGCGGTCTCCATGGAGAATCCGGAGATCGTGCGCGCCAGGGAGCTCGGCATACCGGTCGTCTCAAGGGCGGAAGCCCTCGGGGCGCTGATGGACGACTACAGAACCTCGATCGCGGTATCCGGCACCCACGGCAAGACCACGACCACCTCTATGGTCTCCCTCATACTCAGGGACGCCGGCCTCTCTCCGACCATACTGGTCGGCGGAGTGCTCGGGGAGCTCGGAGGCAACGCCGAGGTCGGAAACAGCGAGTACTTCGTGACCGAGGCCTGCGAGTACATGGACAGCTTCCTCGAGCTCAGGCCCTTCATCGAGATCATACTGAACATCGATTCCGACCACCTCGACTACTTCAAGGACATCAACCACATCGCGAGGTCCTTCGACACCTTCGCGAAGGGCGTCCCCGAAAACGGAACAGTGATCGCCTTCGACTCGAATCCCTTCATCAGGGACATACTCGCCGGGCTTAAGTGCAATGTGCTGACCTTCGGCTTCTCCGAGGACAGCGATTACTACGCCAAGAACATACGCTTCGACGGGAACGGCTTCCCGACCTACGACCTCTACACGAAGAAGGAGGGACTGCTCGGGGAGATCAGCCTCTCCGTGCCGGGCGAGCACAACGTGAGCAACTCGCTCGCCGCGATCGCCGCCGCGCGCTGCGTGGGAGCCGGCATGGACGTCATCAAGTCCACGCTCAAGGCCTTCCACGGCACTCACAGGCGCTTCGACATTATCGGCAAGACCCCGGGCGGGATCACGGTCATCGACGACTACGCCCACCATCCCACCGAGATCAGGGCGACCCTCGCCGCGGCGAGAAAGATCACCAAGGGCAAGATCTGGTGCCTCTTCCAGCCGCACACCTACACGAGGACGCTGGCGCTCTTCGATGAGTTCGCCGACGCCTTCGGCGAGGCCGACAAGGTCATACTCGCCGAGATCTACGCCGCGAGGGAGAAGAACATCTACAAGCTCTCATCCAGGGCTGTCATGGAGAAGATCAAGGAGCGCCACCCCGAAAAGGACGTGTACTTCATGCCCGACTTCGCGGCTATGGCGGCCTTCGTAAGGGACAATGCGTCAAAGGGCGACGTGGTGATCACCATGGGCGCCGGGGATATATACAAGGTCGCCGACCTCATACTCGGCTGATGCTGAAATGACTATGAAGAAAGCAGAGCGGGCAGCCGCCATAACCCACCTCCTCACGGAGAACCCGAACAGAGATTTCTCGCTCGGGTATTTCGCAGACCGCTTCGGCTGCGCCAAGTCGAGCATCAGCGACGACATCAAGCTGGTCCGCACAGCCATGGAGAGCTCCGGCCTCGGATACCTCGAGACCACATCGGGCACCAAGGGCGGGGTCCGTTACGTTCCCTACGTTTCCAAAGAGGAGAGCCTTAGGATACTCGAAAGGCTCAGGGCGAGGTTCCTCGAGCCCGACAGGGTGCTCGGGAGCGGCTTCCTATACCTCTCCGACATCATGTTCGACCCCGAGACGGTCAAGGGCGTGGCGAGGATCTTCGCCAAGCAGTTCGCCTGCCTCGACGCCGACATGATCATCACAGTCGAGACCAAGGGCATAGGAATCGCGCTCTTCACGGCGGAGCTCCTCGGGCTTCCGCTCGCCGTCATAAGGCGCGAGAGCAGGGTCTCCGAGGGCTCTACCGTCAGCATCAACTACTTCAGCGGCTCCGCGGACAGGATACAGCAGATGAGCGTCTCCAAGCGCGCGATCAAGCAGGGCGCCAGGGCTATAATCATCGACGACTTCATGCGCGGAGGCGGAAGCATCAAGGGCATCCAGGACATGCTCGCCGAGTTCGGCGCCACGGCTGCCGGAGTCGGAGTGGTCGTGGTCTCCGGAGGCCTCGAGAACAAGAAGATCAAGAGCTTCACCCCGCTTCTTTTGATGAATGGCGACGAAGATAAAAATATCTCTATAGATATCAACCGAGCCGTGATATAATACTGTCCCCGCCTTCCGAGAGGGCGGGACAAAAACCGCGTCCCATACATACCCACGAAAGGAAATCGACATGAAGAACGGATGCTTTTCGGATTTCAAGATCTTCGCCGGGAACGGCAACCCCGAGCTCGCGCAGGAGATCTCCCAGATCATAGGCAAGCCCCTCGGAGCCTGCAAGGTCGGAAAGTTCAGCGACGGTGAGGTCTCCGTCAGCCTCGGCGAGACAGTCAGAGGCTACGACTGCTTCATCATCCAGTCGACCGGCGCTCCCGTAAACACGAACCTCATGGAGCTCTGCATCATGATCGACGCGATGAAGAGGGCGTCCGCCGGAAGGATCAACGCCGTCATCCCGTACTTCGGATATGCACGCCAGGACAGGATCTCCAAGGCCAGGGAGCCGCTCACCGCGAGGCTCGTCGCCGACATCATCAGCGTCGCCGGCGCCGACAGGGTCATCACCATGGACCTCCACGCCCCGCAGATCCAGGGCTACTTCAACATCCCCGTGGACCACATGATCGGCCAGCCCTTCCTCGAGAAGTACTTCGAGGACAAACACATGGACAACGTGGTGATCGTCTCGCCGGACCACGGCAGCGTCAAGAGGACCAGGACCTTCGCGTCCCTGCTCAACGCCCCGATCGCGATCATCGACAAGCGCCGTCCCAAGGCCAACGTAGCTGAGATAATGAACATAGTCGGAGACGTCGAGGGCAAGAACTGCATACTCGTCGACGACATGATCGACACCGCCGGCACCATCACCGGAGCCGCCGACGCGCTCAAGGCCATGGGCGCCGCACACGTTTACGCCTGCGCGACTCACGGCGTATTCTCCGGCCCGGCCTTTGAAAGGATACAGAAGTCTGCCATCGAGGAGATGGTCGTGCTCAACACCAACAAGGTTCAGGATCAGAAGATCTGCGACAAGATCAAGACTCTCTCTGTCGCGCCGGTCTTCGCGGAGATCATCCAGAGGGTGTTCAGCAACACCCCGCTCACCCCGGTCTTCGACATCGTGGAGAAGATCGAGTCCTAAGGGACGTACCGCCCGCGTGGGCGGGAAGAACAGGCGGGCGCAGCGCATCAGTGCGCGAAGCCACGCCGCAGCATAAGCAATTCAATATCCCGGGCCGCCTTTGCCGTCCCGGGATCTTTTAAGAGGAATGCGTTTCTGATGTACATGATCTGCGGCCTCGGCAACCCCGGCAGGGAGTACGAGGCGACCAGGCACAACATGGGCTTCATCGCCCTTGACATACTCGCTGACAAGCTGGGCGTCTCCGTAAGGACGCTCAAGTTCCGCGCGCTCACGGGCGAGGCCAGGATAGGGCGCGAGAAGATCATACTCGTCAAGCCGCAGACCTACATGAACCTCAGCGGCGAAGCCGTGAAGCCCATCGCCGACTATTACAAGATCCCTCCCGAGAACATCGTCATCATCTACGACGACATCGACCTGGAGCCCGGTGCGATCAGGATCAGGGCGAAGGGCAGCGCCGGAACGCACAACGGCATGCGCTCCGTGATCTACCAGCTCGGTACCGACGGCTTCCCGAGGGTCAGGATAGGCACCGGAAAGAACGGGATCATCCCGCTCGAGAAGTACGTCATCTCCAGATGGACCGAGGAGGAGCGCCCGCTGCTCGCGAAGGCGGCTCAGGAGGCCGCCGACGCCTGCGTATCCATAGTGGAGCGCGGCGTGCAGCAGACCATGAACGTCTACAACAGGAAGCCCGAAGGGGAGAAGCGCGGAAGGCGCGCGAAGGACACGGACGCGGGCGAAGAGCGCCGCGGCCTGGCGCCGCAGCCGGACGAAGCCCCGAAGCAGAGCGCGGCAGAGAGCGCTGCGCCTGAGCCGCTGAACGCGATAGAGAATGCCGCGCCTGAGCAGCAGACCGTCGCGCCGGCGCAGGCGCCTGAGGCACCTTCCCGCGGAGCGGAGAGCGAAGAAAAGTGAAGATCAATTACACCGGGATCTCAGACAGCAGGTCGGCCTATATAGCCGCGAAGCTCATAGAAAAGACGCCGGGACAGGGGCTCATCATATGCGCTACGGCATCGAGAGCCGCGCGCATAGCGGGAGACCTGTCCTTTTTTTCGCGCGTCAGGACTCTGGTGCTTCCAGATCAGGACGCCGCTGGCCTGAGGTACGAGGCCAAGAGCACGGGCGAGCTCTCCGGCAGGCTGAGAGTGCTCAGCGCCCTAAACTCGGGCGAGCCCTGCGTGGTCGTCGCCCCGGTGCTCGGCACCCTGAAGAAGCTTCCGCCTCCCGAGGTCTACACCTCCAGGGTCGTGCGCCTCGAGCTCGGCAGGAGCTACGTGCGCGGCGCCCTCATAAGCTCCCTCTCCTCCATGGGCTACGAGCGCGAAGCCGCCGCCGAGGCGGAGGGACAGTTTGCCGTCAGGGGCGATATCATAGACATCTACTGCCCGGGCAGCGATTATCCGGTCAGGGCGGAGTTCTTCGACGAGGAACTCGACTCCCTGAGGACCTACGACCCGCTCACGCAGAGGTCTGTCGAGAACATCAGCGACTTCACAGTATGGCCCGCGCAGATCATCACGGACGACGAGGACGCCTTCGCGAGAGGCCTGAAGGGCATTCTTTCAGCTTACTCGGCAGCGATGAAGGGGCCGATAGACGAGGACTCGCTCGAGAAGCTCAGAGCGCAGAGGGACAAGCTCGTCGACTGCATAGAGACGGGAGTCAACAGGCAGTACCTCGAGGCTTACATAAGCTATTTTTATGACAA
>JAEENW010000132.1 GCA_016283945.1 Bacillota bacterium | reverse complement strand
CTGCGGCCCACGAGAAGGATCCTGCCGCCGCTGAGCGTTATCCTGCGGGGCTTTGGCCCCTGTTTTTTATTTCTCTGGGAGACCTTGCGCAGCCTTATGAAGCCCGCTGCGGCGAGCTCCGCGCGTATCAGGTCGAGTTCCTCGCCCGTCCTCGCGCCTGCGGTGAGGCCGCGCAGCGATTCAAGCCACTCTATGATCCTGCCGCACTCCTCGAGCTGGGAGGCCTTTTCCTTGGCTGCGGTCTTCGCCTTCGCGTAGCGCTTGTAGTAGTTCTGGGCGTTCTTTGCCGCTGAGAAGCGCTCGTCGAGCTCTATCTCGACCTCGCTGCCATCGTAGTAGGAGACGACCTTCAGCTTCCTGTCGCCGGGCTTGGCCAGGTGAAGGTTGGCGCTGAGCAGCTCACCCTTGAGCCTGTATATGTCGGCGTCCTCGGCCTTTCTGAGCTCGTCGAGGAGCTTGGCCTTCTTGTGGAGCTGCTTTTCGCTGAGCCCCTTAATGAGCTTGTCGAGGTCGTAGGACCTCTGAAGCTGCTTGTTGCTGTCGCTGCGGTTGGAGTAGAACCAGTCGAGCGCCGCGTCCAGGCTGTCAAAATCTACGCGCTTGAGCCCCGAATAGACGCTGAGCGGTATCACGTGAACGTCCTTCGGGCTTCCGTCCGGGGCGAGCCATACCACCGGCCTGAGCTCCCCGCTCTCTATCCTGCGCCTGATCTCCATGACGCTCTCGAAGGGGCCGGCGCCGAGCTCTCCCGAGCAGAGCTCCTCGGCGACCGGGGCGTTGAAGCCTTGAAGGCGCTGCATGAGGGCCTTGGGAAGGTCGGAGCGGTCCGCGGGGTCCGCGGCCTTGGCGGGATCCGCAGAAGGCTGCGCTCCGGAGGCGCGCACAGCGTCGTCCACGGCCGCGCGTATGGCTTCCTCCGGGGCTCCCAGCGTGTCCGCCTTGCCCTGTGAGGGGGGATCCGCGTACGTCAGTCCGGGCAGTATCTGCCTGTAGCGGTTCACGTCTATCGAGATGCGCTTGATCGAGTCTATGATCCTGCCGCTCTCCCTGTCCGCGAGTATGAGGTTGCTGTGCTTCCCCATGATCTCCGCGATAAGGAGCTTCTCAACGGAGAAGCCGAGCTCGTTGACCGTGTCTACGCCTATGCGCACGATCCTCTCCGTCTCGACCTGGGAGACGGAGCTTATCCTTCCGCCCTGCAGGTGCTTTCTAAGAAGCATGCAGAAGCTCGGCGCGTTCTCGGGGTTCTCGTAGGGGAGGGAGCTGAACTGCACCCTCGCGGCCTGCGGGTTCACCGAGATGAGGAGCTTCCTCCTGTCCCCGCCGGGTATGTGGACCTGGAGCACGATCTCGTCGCTCTCAGGCTGCTGCACCTTTTCTATCTTGGCTCCGGACAGGCAGCCCAGTTCCCTGACAACCGCGCCCGTGAGCAATCCGTCGTATGCCATATTCTTTCGTTTGCCGAAGCGGCTTCCTGTGGTAGAATAAACGATGAAATAACAATATATGATACCATCTCGGAAGGGGAATTGAAATGATAAAAAGCATGACAGGCTACGGCCGCGGAGAGCACAAGGGCGTCGAGAGGAGCTTCAGCGTTGAGCTGAGGGCGGTCAACCACAGGTATCTCGAGACCTCCGTCAAGCTCCCGAGGCGCTTCGCCTTCGCGGAGGAGCTGATCAAGAAGGCCGTCAAGGAGAGGATATCCCGCGGCAAGCTGGACGTCTTCCTGAACTACATACCGGGAACAGAGAGCGAGACCGGGCTCAAGCTCGATCTCGGCCTCGCCAGGCAGTACTACGAGAAGCTCGACGAGCTCTCGAAGGCGCTTCCCGAGCTCGACAGGGACCAGTCGGTCATGGCTATAGCCTCGCTTCCGGACGTGCTCGTCCAGATCCCCTCCGAGGACGATCAGGAGAAGATAGGCGCCGAGATCAGGGAGGCCGTCGAGGCCGCGATCGATTCCTTCGACGCCATGCGCGCTGCGGAGGGCGCGAGGCTGCTCGAGGACATACTCATGAGGGCCAGCATCATTGAAGATACCGTGCTTAAGATCGAGGAATACGCCCCGAGCGTCGAGAAGCAGTACTACGAGAAGCTCGCCGCAAGGCTCTCCGAGCTGCTCGAGGGAGCCGAGATACCCCGCGAGCGCCTGCTCACCGAGGCCGCCGTATTCGCGGACAAGGCCAACATCACCGAGGAGATCGTCAGGCTCAAGAGCCACGCCGCCCAGCTGCGCTCGATGACGGCGGACCCGAAGGAGCCTGTCGGAAAGAAGCTCGACTTCCTCGTGCAGGAGATGAACCGCGAGGCGAACACCATAGGCTCCAAGGCCAACGACATCAACATCACCGAGAGCGTTCTCGTGCTCAAGGCGGAGATCGAGAAGATCCGCGAGCAGGTGCAGAACATAGAGTAGGCCGGAGGACAGGACATGTCAGATAGTAAAAGCATACGCCTCATAGCCCTCGACCTGGACGGAACTCTGCTGGACTCCGAGAAGCGCCTCAGCGGGGCAAACCGCGCCGCGCTCGAAAGGGCAGTATCCATGGGCATAGAGGTCGTCCCCGCGACCGGCCGCTTCTACGACGGCATGCCGGAGGTCATAAGGGAGCTTCCCTTCGTGCGCTACGTCATAACCGTAAACGGCGCCCAGGTCTTCGAGGTGAAGACCCGCAAGAACATCTATTCCGCCGACATAGAGCTCAGCGAGGCGATACCGTTCTACGAGAAGCTCGACACGCTCCCCGTCATATACGACTGCTACATGGACGGCTGGGGCTATATGACCGGCGCGATGCAGGAGAGGGTTGACGATTTCGTCTCCGACCCGCACACCGTAGACATGGTGCTGAGGCTGAGGAAGCCCGTCCCCGAGCTCAAGAGCTACCTCCTCGGAAACGGCAGGCCGGTGCAGAAGATACAGCTCTTCACCCGCGACATCCCCCTGCGCGACAGGCTCATAGGGGAGCTCGCGGAGGAATACCCGCAGTTCTCGGTGACGAGCTCGCTTCCCAACAACATCGAGGTCAACAGCGTCGACGCCGACAAGGGCAAGGCGATAAGGGCTCTCGCGGAGTATCTGGGGATCGACGTCTCTCAGACCGCCGCCTTCGGCGACGGCAGGAACGACGTCACCATGCTCGCCGCCGCCGGGATAGGGGTCGCGATGGAGAACGCCTGCGCCGAGGCAAAGGCCGCCGCGGACATGGTCACCGCGTCCTGCGACGAGGACGGAGTCGCGAAGGCGCTCGGGGAGCTGCTGAACTGACGGGCGGTCCGGCGTGCACGGGCCGGATCCCGGAGGAAAGCTGTCACAATCGCGCAGAG
>JAEENW010000131.1 GCA_016283945.1 Bacillota bacterium | reverse complement strand
AGCGCCAGACCCAGCAAACCACCCAGAGCGTCGCCGATGAGATGGCAGCCCGCGGCATGGAACTCTACGACATCAAGTTCGAGTTCGGATACGACGCCGACGGCAAAGTCATGCTGATCGACGAGATCGCCTCCGGCAACATGAGAGTCTACAAGAACGGCGAATACATCGAGCCGATGGAGATTTCCGAGCTGTTCTTCGCATAGGTATTCCCGATGGGCGGATTCTTCGGCGCTATATCGAAGCGCGACATAGTACTGGATCTGTTCTTCGGAGTCGATTATCACAGCCATCTCGGCACTAGCAATGCCGGAATGGCTGTTTGGAATTCTGAGAGAGGCTGCGAAAGACAGATACACTCCATAAAGAACACCCCGTTCCGCACGAAGTTCGAGGACGATCTCCACTACTTCTCCGGAAGCTGCGGGATAGGCTGCATCAGCGATTCCGATCCGCAGCCCCTGATGGTGCGCTCTCACAACGGGCTCTACGCCCTGACCACCGTCGGAGTCGTCAACAACTCCGAGGATCTCATCGAGAAGCACTTCGTGGAGAACGGGCACCAGTTCATGGCCATGAGCAGCGGAAACGTCAACGTCACCGAGCTCGTCGCCGCCCTCATCAACGAGAGGGAAGACATAATCGACGGGATCAGGCACTGCCAGGACATGATCGAGGGGGCGATGTCCATACTCATCATGACCGGCCCCGAGGAGATCATAGCCTGCCGCGACCGCGACGGGAGGCTGCCCGTGCTCATAGGAAAGGACGGCGACGGATACTGCGTCGCCTTCGAGTCCTTCTCCTACCAGAAGCTCGGCTACGAGACCGTGCACGAGCTCGGGCCGGGCGAGATAGTCCGCATGAGGCCGGACGGCTACGAGGTCGTCTGCCCGCCGCTGGACAACATGAAGATCTGCGGCTTCCTGTGGACCTACTACGGCTACCCCAACTCGAACTACGAAGGGGTCAACGTTGAGATCATGCGCTACCGCAACGGCGAGATCATGGCGCGCAACGAGATCAGCGACGGGACTCTTCCCGACGTGGATTTCGTCGCCGGCGTGCCCGACAGCGGCATACCCCACGCCATAGGCTACGCGAACCGCAGCGGCAACCTCTTCGCGAGGCCCTTCGTCAAGTACACTCCGACCTGGCCGAGGTCCTTCATGCCGGAGAGCCAGGAGATCAGGAACAGGATCGCCAAGATGAAGCAGATCCCCGTCCCCGAGCTCATCGAGGGGAAGAAGCTGCTCTTCGTGGACGACTCCATAGTCCGCGGCACCCAGCTCAGAGAGACCGTAGAGTTCCTCTACAGCCACGGCGCCAAGGAGGTCCACATGCGCTCGGCCTGCCCTCCGATCATGTACGCCTGCAAGTATCTCAACTTCTCCAGGCAGAAGTCCGAGAAGGACCTGCTCACGAGGAGGATAATCGAGGAGATCGAGGGCCCCGAAGGGGAGAAGCATCTCCACGAATACGCGGACTCGCACACCGAGAGAGGAAAGTGCATGCTCCGCACCATAGCCGAGAAGTTCGGTTTCGACTCGCTCGGTTATCAGAACATCGACGGCCTGCTCGAGGCCATAGGTCTCGACAGGAACAGCATCTGCACCTATTGCTGGACAGGGGAGGAATAATGCCTATATCTCATTCCGGATCCTACGCCGCCGCCGGCGTCGACATCGAAGCCGGCTACGAGGGCGTAAAGCTCATGAAAAAGCACGTGGAGAGGACCTTCACGAGCGGTGTGCTCGAGGGCATAGGGGGCTTCGGAGGCCTCTTCCAGCCCGACACCGCCGGCATGAAGGAGCCCGTGCTCGTCTCCGGCACCGACGGAGTCGGGACCAAGCAGCGCATCGCGCAGATTATGGGGCGCCACGACACGGTCGGCATCGACTGCGTCGCCATGTGCGTCAACGACATAGTCTGCTGCGGTGCCAGGCCGATATTCTTCCTCGACTACATAGCGATCGGCAAGAACGATCCGAAGAAGGTCGAGCAGCTCGTGGCGGGAGTCGCCGAGGGCTGCGTGCGCGCCGGCTGCGCCCTCATCGGGGGCGAGACCGCCGAGCATCCCGGCACCATGAAGCCGGACGACTACGACCTCGCCGGCTTCTCCGTGGGGATAGTCGACAAGGCTAAGATACTGGACAAAAACAGGATGAGGAAGGGCGACGTCATCATAGCCCTCGCCTCGTCGGGAATACATTCGAACGGGTATTCGCTGGTCCGCAAGATCTTCGATGTGGAGAACGCAGATCTTTCGAAGCACTATGACGAGCTCGGGCAGAGCCTGGGCGACGCGCTTCTCACTCCCACGAAGATCTATGTGCGGCCGGTGCTCGCGGCGATCGAGGCCGCGGATGTGCGCGGCATCAGCCACATCACGGGAGGCGGCTTCTACGAGAACGTCCCCCGCAGCATACCCGAGGGGCTCTGCGCGGTCATAGACAAGGCCGCCGTGAAGATCCCGCCCATCTTTTCCCTCCTGCAGAGGGAGGGCGGAGTTCCCGAGCGCGACATGTTCAACACCTTCAACATGGGCGTCGGCATGAGCCTCATAGTCTCGCCCGAGACGGCGGACGCGGCTCTCTCGGCTCTGAGGAGCTTCGGCGAGGACGCCTACGTCATCGGACGCGTCGAGGAAGGATCTGAGAAGATCAGGATCGAGGGTCTCGATGGATAAGGCGAGGATAGCGGTGTTCGTGTCTGGAGGCGGAACGAACCTTCAGGCGCTCATAGACGCTCAGAGGAGCGGTATAATACACAGCGGGGAGATAGTCCTCGTGCTCAGCGACCGCGAGGGCGCATACGCGCTCGAGAGGGCGAAGAAGGCCGGGATCAGGACCGAGCTCGTCACCAGAGAGGAATTCGGCGGCAGGGCGGGCGCGGAGGCCCGCATGATCGAGCTCCTCGAGGAGGAGAGGGTCGATCTCATAGTGCTGGCGGGCTTCCTGTGTATACTCAGCGGGGACTTCACGAGGCGCTACGAGAACAGGATCATCAACGTTCATCCCTCGCTCATCCCCAGCTTCTGCGGCGACGGCTTCTACGGGCTCACGGTCCACGAGAAGGCCCTCGAGTACGGAGTCAAGGTCAGCGGTGCCACGGTGCACTTCGTCAACGAGGTGACCGACGGCGGGAAGATAATCATGCAGAAGGCCGTCGACGTGCTCGACGGAGACACGCCGGAGACGCTTCAGCGCAGGATCATGGAGCAGGCCGAGTGGGTAATACTCCCGCAGGCGACCGAGATGCTCTGCGCTAAGATCGCGGCAGAGCGCGGCTGAGGGCTCCGCGCGGCTCCCAGAGAGCAGGCGCCACTAAAGCGGCAGCACAGACAAGGTTAGATACGGTGAAGCATTCACCGCTCACGGAGGATATCATGCAGAAACTCACAGACATACTCAGAAACAACACTTATCCCGGACGCGGCATAGTCGTCGGCAAGGACACGGTCTATTACTTCATCATGGGCCGCTCCGAGAACAGCAGGAACCGCATCTTCGAGCTCACGGACGACGGGATCCGCACCAGCGCCTTCGACGAGTCCAAGGTCGAGGATCCCTCGCTGATCATCTATCATCCGGTCAGGACCATGGGCGGCGCCCTCGTCGTGACCAACGGCGACCAGACCGACACCATCGTCGAGAAGGGCTGCTTCAGGGGCGCTCTCATGACCAGGCAGTACGAGCCCGACGCTCCCAACAACACCCCGCGCATCTCCGCGATCGTGAACGCCGACGGGAGCTTCGAGCTCTCCATCCTCAAGGAAAAGGACGGCGGCTGCCTCAGGGAGTTCTTCTCCTACGAGTGCTGCCCCGAGGGCAAGGGCTACTTCATCAGCACCTATCAGGGCGACGGCAAGCCGCTTCCCTCCTTCGCTGGCGAACCCATTGAGGTCGAGCTCGCGGGACCGGACGAGGTCTGGGAAGCCCTCAACGCCGACAACAAGGTCTCCCTTTACAGCAACATCAGGGGAGAGGTAAGGCTCTTCAACAAGAACCTCGGAGAGTAATACAGGATACAAGGCGCTCAATCGGCGCCGTTACAGCGGCCACGGCCGCGGAAAAGGCAGGAAACAGAAATGAACGAACTCGCACTCAAATACGGCTGCAACCCCAACCAGAAGCCTTCCAGGATATTCATGAGGGACGGCTCCGACCTCCCCGTCGAGGTGCTCTGCGGCAAGCCGGGCTACATCAACTTCCTCGACGCTCTCAACTCCTGGCAGCTTGTCAAGGAGCTCAAGGAGGCCACCGGGCTTCCCTCCGCGGCCAGCTTCAAGCACGTCTCCCCCGCGGGAGCGGCGGTAGGGACCGAGCTCAGCGATATCGAGAAGAAGATCTACTTCGTGAGCCCCAAGATCGAGCTCACCCCAATAGCCTGCGCCTACATCAAGGCGCGCGGTGCTGACAGGCTCAGCTCCTTCGGCGACTGGGCGGCTCTCTCCGACGTCTGCGACGCCGCGACCGCCAGATACATCAAGGCCGAGGTCTCCGACGGCATCATCGCCCCGGGCTACACCGACGAGGCGCTCGAGATCCTCAGCAGCAAGAAGGGTGGCAAGTACAACGTCGTGAAGATCGACCCGGACTACGAGTGCGCTCCCCAGGAGTACAAGGACGTCTTCGGCATCACCTTCGAGCAGGGTCACAACAACTTCAAGATCGACAGAGAGCTCATCAGTAACATCGTCAGCGCGAACAAGGATCTCCCCGAGTCCGCCAAGATCGACATGATGATCTCCCTGATCACCCTCAAGTACACCCAGTCCAACTCGGTCTGCTACGTCAAGGACGGCCAGGCCATAGGCGTCGGCGCCGGCCAGCAGAGCAGGATACACTGCACCAGGCTCGCCGGAAGCAAGGCCGACAACTGGTGGATGCGCAGGAATCCCAAGGTCCTCGCCCTCGAGTTCGTCGACGGGATCAAGAGGCCCGAGCGCGACAACGCCATCGACGTCTACATGTCCGACGAGTACGAGGACGTGCTCGCCGAGGGAACCTGGCAGACCATCTTCAAGGTCAAGCCCGAGCCTCTCACCCGCGAGGAGAAGAAGGCCTGGATCGCTCAGATGTCCGGCGTGACCGTCGGCTCCGACGCGTTCTTCCCCTTCGGCGACAACATCGAGAGAGCCCGCAAGTCCGGCGCCCAGTACGTCGCCGAGCCCGGCGGCTCCGTCCGCGACGACGACGTCATCGCGACCGCTGACAAGTACGGAATGGTCCTCGCCTTCACCGGCATGAGGCTCTTCCACCACTAGGAGAAACGAATGAGGATACTCGTTGTAGGCGGAGGCGGCCGCGAACACGCCATAATCAAAAAGCTCAGGGAGAATCCCAAGGCCGAGACGATATATGCCCTGCCCGGAAACGGGGGGATCGCGGCTGACGCGGTCTGCGTGCCCGTCAAGGCCACCGATATAGACGGGATCTGCGCCTTCGCGAAGGAGCATCAGATCGACTATGCCGTGGTCGCTCCCGACGATCCCCTGGTCCTCGGCTGCGTGGACAGGCTTCAGGAGCTCGGCATACCCTGCTTCGGGCCGGAGGCCAAGGCCGCGGTCATCGAGGGCTCCAAGGCCTTCTCCAAGGAGCTCATGAGGAAGTACGGCATCCCGACCGCCGCCTGCGAGATCTTCTCGGACGCCGCGAGCGCTCTCGCCTACGTGGAGAGCTGCGCCATCCCCGTGGTCGTCAAGGCTGACGGGCTCGCGCTCGGCAAGGGTGTGATCATCGCCCAGACCAGGGAAGAGGCCAGGGACGCGGTCAAGACCATAATGCAGGACAAGAAGTTCGGAAAGAGCGGCGACAAGGTCGTCATCGAGGAGTTCCTCGAGGGACCCGAGGTCTCCGTGCTCTCCTTCACCGACGGAAAGACCATAGTTCCCATGATCTCCTCCATGGACCACAAGAGGGCCGGGGACGGAGATACCGGCCTCAACACCGGCGGCATGGGGACGGTCGCGCCGAACCCCTACTACACTGAAGAGGCCGCGGAGCGCTGCATGAGGGAGATCTTCCTCCCGACCGTAGCGGCCATGAACGCCGAGGGAAGGACCTTCAAGGGCTGCCTCTACTTCGGGCTCATGCTCACAGCGGACGGCCCCAAGGTCATAGAGTACAACTGCCGCTTCGGCGACCCGGAGACTCAGGTGGTGCTCCCGCTGCTGGAGAGCGACCTTCTTGAGATCATGCTCGCGGTCACCGGGGAGAGGCTCGCCGGTACCGAGGTCCGCTTCTCCGGCAGGCACGCCTGCTGCGTGGTGATGGCCTCCGACGGCTATCCCGTCAAGTACGCCAAGGGCTTCGAGATCAGCATTCCCGAGGCCGACGCTTCCAAGGTCTACGTCGCGGGCGCCAGGCTCGAGGACGGAAAGCTGCTCACGGACGGCGGCCGCGTGCTCGGCTGCGTCGAGACCGCGGACAGCCTCGCTGAGGCCGTTGAGAAGGCCTATGCGCTGGTGTCCAGAGTGCATTTCGACAACGAGTATTACAGACACGATATAGGAAGCAGAGCCCTCGCCGCGCGCGGGGAAGAGAGGTAGCAATGGTTTACAGAGTATACGTCGAAAAGAAGCCCGAGCTCGCCAACGAGGCGGCAGCGCTGCTCTCGGAGATCAGAGGCTTTCTCGGCATCTCCTCCGTAAGCGGCGTCAGGGTCATCAACCGCTACGACGTAGAGAACATAGACGAGGCGCTCTTCGAGTACTCGAAGATGACCGTATTCGCCGAGCCGCAGCTCGACACGGTCAGCTCTGAGCTCGACGCGCGCGGAGGCGCGGTCTTCGCGGTCGAATCCCTCCCGGGACAGTTCGACCAGAGAGCGGACTCCGCTGCCCAGTGCATCCAGATCATCTCCCAGGGCGAGCGCCCCGAGGTCAGATACGCACGCGTCTACGTCATCGAGGGCGAGCCCACAGAGGCGGAGCTCGAGCAGATCAGGAAGCACGTCATCAACCCCGTGGAGTCCAGGCTGGCCTCCGCGGAGCTTCCCGAGACCCTCAGGACCGAGTATCCCGTCCCCGGGAAGGTCGCGGTCATAGACGGCTTCCGCGGCATGGACCGCGGACAGCTCGCGGACTTCCTCGCGGCCAACGGCCTCGCGATGGACATGGCCGACCTCGAGTTCGTGCAGGGCTATTTCAGAGAGGAGGGCAGAGACCCCTCCATCACCGAGATCAAGGTCATCGACACCTACTGGTCCGACCACTGCAGGCACACGACCTTCAACACGATCATCGACAGCGTGAGCTTCGACGATGAGGTCCTTCAGAAGGCTTACGACAGGTACATCTCCGTGAGGAAGGAGCTCGGCAGGACCAAGCCCGTGAGCCTCATGGACATCGGGACCATCGCGGCCAAGGCGCTTAAGAAGGCCGGAAAGCTCGACAAGCTCGACGAGTCCGACGAGATCAACGCCTGCACCGTCAAGATCGAGATCGAGGTCGACGGAAAGAATGAGCCCTGGCTGCTCCTCTTCAAGAACGAGACCCACAACCATCCCACCGAGATCGAGCCCTTCGGAGGCGCGGCGACCTGCATAGGCGGAGCCATCAGGGATCCGCTCTCCGGCCGCTCCTACGTCTACTCCGCGATGAGGATCACCGGCGCGGCGGATCCCCTCAAGCCTCTCTCCGAGACCATCGAGGGCAAGCTCCCGCAGAGAAAGATCGTCACCACGGCCGCGGCGGGATATTCCTCCTACGGAAACCAGATAGGCCTGGCCACCGGCCTCGTCGACGAGATATACCATCCGGGCTACGCCGCCAAGCACATGGAGCTCGGCGCCGTAATAGCCGCGGCTCCCGCCGCCAACGTCAGGCGCGAGACCCCGCAGCCCGGAGACATAGTCATGCTCATAGGCGGCGCCACCGGGCGCGACGGCATAGGCGGAGCTACAGGCTCCTCCAAGGCCCACGACTCGCACTCCGTCGAGAACTGCGGCGCGGAGGTCCAGAAGGGAAACGCCCCCGAGGAGAGGAAGCTCCAGCGCTTCTTCAGAGATCCCGCCGTGTCCCGTATGATCAAGCGCTGCAACGACTTCGGCGCGGGCGGAGTGTCCGTCGCCATAGGCGAGCTCGCCGACGGCCTGCTCGTAGACCTCAACGCCGTGCCCAAGAAGTACGAGGGCCTCGACGGGACCGAGCTCGCGATCAGCGAGTCCCAGGAGAGGATGGCCGTCGTGATCGGGGCTGAGGACCTTCAGTCCTTCCTCGAGCACGCGGAGGCGGAGAACCTCAGGGCTGTCAAGGTCGCCGACGTGACCGAGGAAAAGAGGCTCGTGCTCTGCTGGAACGGCGATAAGATCGTCGACATCAGCCGCGCCTTCCTCGACACCAACGGCGCCGAGAAGCACATCAGCGTCGAGGCAGGGGCTCCCAGACCCGCCGAGCCGGCCGTGCGCGGCAGCTTCAAGGACAACTACATCCGCCTGGCGGACGACCTGAACATCTGCTCCAAGAGGGGCCTCTCCGAGCGCTTCGACTCCACCATAGGAGCCGGAACCGTTCTCATGCCCTTCGGCGGCAGATACCAGAGGACCCCGATCCAGGCCATGGTCAACAAGATCTCGGTCGAGAAGGGCCACACCGACGCCTGCTCCGTGATGTCCTGGGGCTTCGATCCCTACTACTCCGAGCAGAGCCCGTTCCACGGCGCCTATATGGCTGTGGTCAGCTCCGTCTGCAAGCTCATCGCCGCCGGAGCCGACTTCGAGGACGTATACCTGAGCTTCCAGGAGTTCTTCGAGAAGCTCGGCAGCGATCCCAGGCGCTGGGGCAAGCCCCTCGCCGCGGTGCTCGGCGCCTTCGAGGCCCAGATGGACCTCGGCGTCGCCGCCATCGGAGGCAAGGACTCCATGAGCGGAAGCTTCGAGGATCTCGACGTTCCGCCCACCCTGATCTCCTTCGCCGTGACCGACCAGAAGACCGGGGACATCATCTCGCCCGAGTTCAAGGAGGCGGGAAACAAGCTCGTGCTCATCGCGCCCGAGCTCGACGGAAGAGGCCTGCCGAAGGCTGAGTCCCTCAAGGCCTGCTTCGCCGAGGTAACCTCGCTCATCAGGAGCGGCGCGGCTGTATCAGCCTACGCCCCGGCTGCCGGCGGCATCGCCGAGGCAGTGCTCAAGATGTGCATAGGCAACAGGCTCGGCTTCGCCTTCTCCGACGACATGGCAATGGACGAGGTATTCGGGCAGTGCAGGGGAGGCTTCCTCCTCGAGGTGCCGATGGACTGCCCCGCCGGCAGGACCGTCGGAATGATCACCCACAAGCCCACCCTGAGCCTCAGAGGCGAGAACGTCACGCTCTGCGCGCTTGAGAAGGTCTATGAGAACAAGCTCGAGAGCGTCTATCCCTGCAACATAAAGACCTCCGGCAGCGTCAGGGCCTTCGGCGGAGCTGAGAGCTCCGCGGCCGTGCCCGTCATAAAGAGCGCAAGGCCCAGGGTCGTGATCCCCGTATTCCCGGGCACCAACTGCGAGTACGACAGCGCCAAGGCCTTCGCGGCCGCCGGCGCCGAGTCCGAGATCATGGTCATAAACAACATGAGCGCCGAGGCGGTAGCCCGCAGCACCGAGCGCTTCGCCGCGGCTCTCAAAGACGCCCAGATGATCTTCATCCCGGGCGGCTTCTCCGGCGGGGACGAGCCGGACGGCAGCGCCAAGTTCATCACCGCTTTCTTCAGGAACGAGGCGGTCAAGGAGGCCGCGACCGCTCTCCTCGACGAGAGAGGCGGCCTTATGGCGGGAGTCTGCAACGGCTTCCAGGCCCTCATAAAGCTCGGCCTCGTGCCCTACGGCAGGATCATCGACACCGACGAGAGCTGCCCGACCCTTACCTTCAACACCATCGCGAGGCACCAGTCCAAGATCATCAGGACCAGGGTCGCCTCGAAGCTCTCGCCCT
>JAEENW010000130.1 GCA_016283945.1 Bacillota bacterium | reverse complement strand
GCCTATGCCCCGCCCCGCTCCGGTGACGAGCGCGAGCATGCTAGATCACCTTGTACTTGATCATCCTGACGCCGGAGTTGCCCTCGGAGGCGGTCTCGATGACCATGTACATGTCGGGGTCGCTCTTCAAGTAATCGTAGAGCTTCTTGTAGCCGAGGCGCTTGATGTTGAAGTCGGGCTTTACCCTCTTGATGTAGTTGCCTGCCAGCGACGCGGGGGCGTAGCCGCTGTCGTCCGCGTACTTCTCGGCGGCGACCCTGAGGAGCTCGTCGAGCTCGTCCTCGGCGGCGAAGAGATCCTGCGCCGGATCCACGGGCTCGCTCTCCGCGGGCTTCTCGTCCCTTAGCGGCTCCGGATCCGCAGCCTTCGCGGGATCGGCCTTTGCGGCTTCCGCGGCGTCGGCCCTGGACTCAGCCGCTCTGGCGTCCTGCTCGGCGGCCTGGACGGCCTGCTCGGCGGGCTGGACGGCCTGCTTCTGACCGCCCTTCCTGCTCTGCTTCTTGGAGCGCTTCTTGACGGGAACGTCCTCGATCAGGTCCTCGATGTAGTTGAACTCGTCGCAGGCGTTCCTGAAGGACTCGACGGTGGCGCGGCGGCCGTAGCCGACCACGTAGACACCCTCCTCGTGGAGCTTGATCGCGAGCGACGTGAAGTCGCTGTCGCTGGATACTATCACGAAGCAGTCGTACTTGCCCGTGTAGAGCAGTTCCATCGCGTCGATCGTGAGCGCCATGTCGGAGGCGTTCTTGCCGGCGGCGAAGTCGAACTGCTGTATCGCGCTTATCGCGAAGCGCTTGATCTCCTTCTCCCACGGGCCGAGCGCGGGCTTGGACCAGTTGCCGTAGGCCCTCTTGATGACTATGCGCCCGTAGGCGGAGACCTCCTTGAGTATGGATTCGGCCTTGGCGGCCTGCGCGTTGTCGGCGTCTATGAGCAGCGCTATCCTGTTGAAATCGTTCATTCTATCTCCTTGAAAATATATCGCTCAGCCGCGGGCTTCCCGTGAGCGCCCTGCCTGCCCCGGCGGGCATCGCGGCGCACTTCCGGGTTCCTACGCGGCGTCTTTCACCAAATATACTTATACCACATCGCGCGCCCGCATGAACAGCTTATTGCAAGCGCGCGGCTTTGGTATTATAGTATTTCATTATGGAAAACATGATGAAGAAGACTCTGAGGCCGGCCTGGGTCGAGATCGACACCGCCGCCCTCAGGAACAACATAGAGATACTGCAGAAGGGCCTCGCGCCCGGCTCCGCCATATGCGGCATAGTCAAGGCCAACGCCTACGGCCACGGGCTGAAGGCGGTGGTGAAGGTCATGCTCAGCTGCGGCATCGACTGCTTCGCGGTCGCGAGCATAAGCGAGGCGCTTCAGGTCAGGACCCTCGCACCGGAGGCCAGGATCATCATGCTCGGCATGATCGACCGCGAGAACTTCGACCTCGTGCTCGAGGAGGACATCACCGCGGGGCTCTGCAGCGCGGAGTTCGCTAAGGAGCTCTCGGACTACGCGGCGGACTTCGGCAGGAAGGCCGAGGCGCTCGCGTTCATCGACACCGGAATGGGCCGCATAGGCTTCCAGTGGGACGAGCCGGGGCTGCTGGACACCCTCAAGGACATAAGCGAGCTCCCGGGCATCAGGCTCGCCGGGCTCATGTCTCACTTCTCCAGCGCCGACGAGGACACGGACGAGGGCAGAGCCTACACAAATCTTCAGCAGGAGCGCTTCGAGACTATCAGGAGCGGGCTCACCGCGATGGGCGTCAAGCTCCCCATCTGCACGCTCGCGAACAGCTATCCCACGGTCAACAGGCCCTCGGCGCATTACCGCTACTGCAGGCCCGGCATCGCGATCTACGGGGCTTACTCGCACCCGCTCTTCCGCGAGAGGGGAATGCTCCCGACCTTCAGCGTCAAGGCCAAGGTCATGTTCATAAAGGACGTTCGCCGCGGCTTCTACGTGAGCTACGGCAGGAAGGGGCAGACCGAAGGCCCCGCCCGGATCGCTACGCTCCCCGTCGGCTATGCCGACGGCATCCCCAGAGCCTGGGGCTGCGGGCGCGGCTACGTGCTCTTCGGCGGCGTCAAGGCCCCGATAATCGGCCGCATCTGCATGGACCAGCTCATGGTCGACGTAACCGGGATACCCGGCGTCGAGACCGGCAGCGAGGCCGTGCTGGTCGGAAAGAGCGGAGACGCCTACCTCGATCCGGCAGAGATCGGAGAGAGCTGCGGCGAGCTCGAGCACGGCATCATGTGCGGCATGAGCGTCAGGCTCCCGTACATCTACCTGTAGCGCAAGGCTGGCCCGGCGCGAAGGGGCGGCTGGTCCCTGCGCTAAGGCGCGGCGGCAGCGCTCAGTTATAACCATACGGACCGCGGGGCATAGCCCTGCGGTTCTTTTTATGCATTTTTCAGACCGCATTTTTTGGATTTTTGTGTAGTTTTGCCACAATTGCCTTCGTTCGGCGGGGCTCCGGACGCAGCCGGCGCTTGACTGGACGAAATACGAAAAGTAGAATTAATGTTAAGAGTTTATATTCAAAATCGATCACCGGAGGGTCTTATGGCACTTGTAACCACAAAGGAGATGTTCAAAAAAGCTTACGAGGGCGGCTACGCCATCGGAGCGTTCAACTACGACGACAACGACATAATGCACGGCATAGTCGAGGGAGCCGCGAGGGTGGATTCCCCGGTGATGATCGCCGTCAGCGAGGGCGCGCTCAAGTACATGCAGATGGAGTTCGTCGTCCACGCCGCAAAGGCCGCGGCGGAGAAGTGGGACATCCCCATCGCCCTGCACCTCGACCACGGCAAGGACATGGCCACGCTCAAGGCCTGCGTCGACAGGGGCTTCACCTCGGTGATGATCGACGCCTCCGCCTATGAATTCGAGAAGAACATCGAGCTCACGAAGGAGCTCGTCAGCTACGCCCACGACCGCGGGGTCGTCGTCGAGTCCGAGCTCGGCGCGATCGCCGGCATCGAGGACGAGGTCGTGGTAGAGGACAAATACGGCGCCTTCACCCATCCGGACGAGGCGGCCGAGTTCGTCGCACGCACCGGGATAGACAGCCTCGCCATCGCGATAGGCACCGCCCACGGCGCCTACAAGTTCAAGCCGGGCCAGAAGCCCCAGCTCCGCTTCGACATACTCGACGAGATCCAGGGCCTCATTCCGGGCTTCCCGCTCGTCCTGCACGGAGCCTCCTCCGTTCCACAGGACAGGCTCGCGACCTTCAACGAGTACGGCGGCCAGCTGCAGCAGGCCATAGGCATCCCGCCCGAGATGCTGCGCGAGGCGGCGAAGAAGGCGGTCTGCAAGATCAACGTGGGCACCGACATCCGCGTCTGCTACTTCGGAGAGATCCGCAAGGCCATGGCGCTCAACCCGACCAAGTTCGACGGCAGGACCTTCCTGCAGCCCGCGAGGAACGCGGTAGCCGACATGGTCGCGGAGAGGATCACCAATGTCTTCGGATCCAACGGAAAGAAGTAGATGATATAGGCCACAGTCACATATATCTTTTAACTTAAAAGAAGGAGAATAGTTATGAAAAAGATCTTAGCAGTCATGCTCGCGCTGGCGATGGTCCTGTCGCTCGCGGCCTGCGGAGAGAAGAAGGAGCCCGAACCCGCGGCCGATCCGAACGCAGGCAAGTCCGCGGTCGAGATCGCGATCGAGAAGGCTCAGGGGATGACCCTCGAGGAGCTCGAGGCAGCCGCCAAGGAGGAGCTCGAGGCAAACAGCTCCCTCACCTTCAACGCCGACTCCCTGACCTCCGGCATCAAGAAGGCCCTCGCCAAGTTCGAGGAGAAGTATCCGTGGGCAGCCGGAAGGACCGCCTACAACAGCAAGAAGGGAAGCGAGTACCAGCCCAAGCTGATCGCCGCCCAGAAGGCCGACAGCTACATCGCCGACTTCGTGATGATCCAGGACGCCTCGTTCCTCAAGAACGCGATGCTCGACACCGGCTTCCTCCTCAGCTACGTTCCCACCGGGGACGAGTTCAACATCGCTGAGGGCGACCAGGTGCCTCTCGTAGGCGTCACCTTCAACAAGGTCTTCATGTACGACAACACCACCGTGGGAGCCGACCAGCTGCAGAATGTATGGCAGATGACCGGCGTTGACGGCGCCTCCCTCAAGGGAGTCCACAACGTCTCCTACCAGAACCCCCTCGGTGAGGATATCAACATGAACTTCCTCATCATGCTCACCAGCCCCGTCGCCTGCGAGAAGCTCGAGTCCGCCTACAAGAGCTACTTCGGCAAGGACTACGATCCCTCCGCCGACGAGGTCACCTATCAGAACATCGGCTTCAAGTTCGTCGCTGAGTTCATCAAGAACGTCGGATACTGGCACAGCTCCGACTCCAGCGAGGTCAAGAAGATCAACTCCTACGCCGAGGACGGCCGCATCATCTTCGCGGGCCTCTGCAAGCTCAAGGATTACGAGTACTACAAGAAGGACTACGCCGACACCGATCAGTACTACACCAAGACTGTGACCGCCGCCGGCTGGAACACCCAGGTCGAGGGCTTCGACGGATTTGTCTACAACATGTGGACCCTCATCCCGAAGACCGCTCAGCTCCCCTACACCTCCTGCCTGTTCATCAGATACCTCCTCTCCGAGGAAGGCTTCAACGCGGGCTGGGGCGGGATCC
>JAEENW010000129.1 GCA_016283945.1 Bacillota bacterium | reverse complement strand
GAGTACAGCGTGACCGAGGCTGCTGCCGCAGGCATGACGACCGACGCTGCGGGCGATTCCGGCACGGTCAGCAGCACAACCGACGCCACCGCCGCCTTCACCAACGTCCGTCCTTCCGGCGATCTTGTCATAAGCAAGACCGTGGAATCCCCGTTTGACGAGGATCAGGACGAGGAGTTCACCTTCTCCGTCTATCTGTACGACGAGAGCGGCTACAACACTCTTGCGGTCAGCAAGACCTTCGACGCCCTGAAGACCGAGTCCGGCAGCCAGATCGCAGCGGAGACCGGCGTCAGCTTCACCAACGGCGTGGCAGCCCTCTCTCTCAAGGGAGGAGAAACGGTAACCATTCAGGCGCTGCCTGAGGGTGTGAACTTCGAAGTGCTCGAGACGCCGGTGACCGGCTACAGCTCTGAGCCGATGGACGATGACGGTTACATCTCCGTGACCGGAACCATCGACAGCTCCGAAGAGGCGAGCGCGGAGTTCACCAACACCCGCGAGACCGTAAGCTTCCCGATCACCAAGGTCTGGGTCGGCGAGGAGCTCGACAGCGTCGTTATCAACATCATGAACGGCGAAGAGGTCTTCGACGAGATCGAGATCTTCCCCGAGCGCAGGCGCGGCAAGACCGAGTGGACGACTGAATACACCGGTCCCAAGTACGACGCCGACGGCAACGAGATCGAATACTCGGTCGAGGAACCCGAGATCAGCGGCTACGAGAGCAGCGTCGAAGGCGACGTGGAGAACGGCTTCACCGTCACCAACACCAGCACCGACAAGATAAATGTAAAGGTGACCAAGGTCTGGGTCGGCCCGGAGGGCGAGTCCGCCACGGTCGAGCTGATCGACACCGCGGACGCCAAGCCGACAGCTCTCGATACGGCTGAACTGACCGAGGACGGAGACTGGTCCGCGACCTTCTCGAATCTGCCCAAGTACGACGAGGACGGCAACGAGATCGCCTACGGCGTGCAGGAGCAGCCGATCGAAGACTACAGATCCGAAGTCAGCGGCACGATCGAGGACGGCTTCACCGTCACCAACACCAACATAAGCATCACGGATATCACGGTGAAGAAGGTCTGGGTCGGCCCTGAGGGCGATTCTGTGACCGTCAACCTGATGCAGACCGGAATGGAAGCCCCGGTTGACAGCTGCGAGCTCAGCGCCGACGGGAAATGGACCCACACTTTCGAGGGTCTGAGACTCTACGACGACGAGGGGAACGCGCTCGAGTACTACGTCGACGAGATCGAGATCGATAACTACGATTCCGAGATCGAAGGCGACATAGAGCAGGGCTTCACCATCACCAACACCAACAACGAGACCGTAAGCTTCCCGATCACCAAGGTCTGGGTCGGCGAGTCCCTCGACAAGGTCACCGTCAACGTGCTGGCGGACAAAAAGCCTTATGAGGAGCTCGTGATCGAGCCTCAGAAAGTGCGCGGCGGCATCGAGCGCTGGGAGGTCACCTTCCAGGGGCCGAAGTACGATGAGCAGGGCAACGAGATCGTCTACACGGTCGAGGAGCCCGAGATCAGCGGATATCTCAGCAGCGTCGAAGGCGACATGGAGCAGGGCTTCATCGTCACCAACACCTGCACCGAGACAGTGGAGTTCGACGTATCCAAGACCTGGATAGGACCCGAGGGCGAGGGCGCCGAGATCAGCGTATTCGCCGAGCCTCTCACGCCCAAGGCCAAGCCCGCGGACGACGGCACTGCCGCCGGCGCGGACGCCGCCTCCAAGCCTGTCGCGGTCCGCACCATCACCGCGGACGATCAGTGGAGCTGCACCTTCGTTCTCCCGAAATACGATGAGAACGGCGACGAGCTGATCTACTGGATCGAGGAGACCCCGGTCGAAAACTACGCGGCCGAGATCGAAGGCGACATGGAGGACGGCTTCGTCATCACCAACACCAACACGGAGACCGTCGACATCAGCGTCCGCAAGGTCTGGCTCGGCGATCCCGCCGAAAGCGTCACGATATCCCTCAAGGACGGCGACGAGTACCTCGACAACATCACCATCGGTGAGGAGGACGGCTGGAAGGGCAGCTTCGATGATCTCCCCCGCTACGACATTGACGGCAGAGAGATCGTCTACTCCGTGGAGGAGGATGAGATCGAGGGCTACACCGCGACTTACTCCGGAAACGCAGAGGACGACTTCGTCATCACCAACTTCAACGGTGAGTCCATCCAGATCGAGGTCAACAAGATCTGGGTCGGACCCGCTAAGGACAGCGTCACCGTCACCCTGAGCGGCAACGGCAACAACTACACCGTGACCTTCGGAGAGAAGGACGACTGGACCGCCACCTTCACCGTGCCCAAGTTCGAGAGCTCCTCCGGAGCCGCGATAGTCTACACGCTGGGCGAGTTCGCGGTCGAGGGCTATGAGTCCGAGATCGAGGGCGACGCCGAGGAAGGCTTCACCATCACCAACACCTACGAGCCGGGCGACTTCACCGTCACCTACAAGGTGGATGGAAAGACCGTCGGCGACGTTGAGACCTACTCCTACGGCGACACCGTCACCGTACGAGACAGATACGAGAAGGAGGGCTACATCGTCACCGACTGGAGCTCCGACGACGCGGACGTCAGCGGCAAGACCTTCACTATGCCTGATCACGACGTGCTCATCGAGGCTGAGTCCAGCATCGAGCCGGAGGTCACCCTCACTTACGAGTCCAACGGAGGCACCAAGTTCGAGCCCGAGACCTACAGGGTGGATGAGGTCGCGGCGCTGACCAGAGTCCCGAAGAGACAGGGCTATACCTTCACCGGCTGGCACAGCGATCCCGAGCTGACCGACAAGATCGATGAGATCTTCATGGACAGCGACAAGACCGTGTACGCGGGCTGGAAGAAGACTCCGGTCCCCGTAGTACTGAACGGAGAGGACCACTTCGCCTATATCATCGGATATGTCGACGGAAACGTTAAGCCGGACGGCAGCATCACCAGGGCTGAGGTCGCGACAGTCTTCTTCAGACTTCTGAAGGATAAGGTCCGCGACGGCAACCTCACCTACGAGAACAGCTTCTACGACGTCGAGGAAGGAATGTGGTTCAACACCGCGATCTCGACCCTCGAGAAGCTTGGCATCGTAAACGGCTACGCCGACGGCGGCTTCCATCCGGACGATGCCATCACCAGGGCTGAGTTCACCAAGATGGCCGCGATGTTCGACGACAGAGAGGGCGATAAAAAGGCCGACTTCAGCGACATCAGCGAGCACTGGGCGAGCGATGAGATCAGCAAGGCCGCCGCGAACGGCTGGGTCGACGGCTACGAGGACGGGACCTTCCTCCCCGACGCCAGGATCAGGCGCTGCGAGGCTATGGCGATCATCAACAGGGTACTTGGCAGACTCCCGCAGAGCAAGAAGGATCTGCTCGAGGATATGGTCGAGTGGCCGGACAACATGGACGAGTCCAAGTGGTTCTACCTGCACGTACAGGAGGCTACCAACAGCCACGAGTGCGAGCGCAGGGCCAACGGGACCGAGTACTGGACTAAGCTGACCGAGGTCCCCGACTGGACCAGATACGAGAGATAGGGCGAAGGCTCTGAAGCTCAAAAGAAAAAATGAGATCACCCGCGGCACCCGTAAGGGCGCCGCGGGTCTTTTATGCCTTCTTCCGGGAGCAGGGCAGGCCGGATGCCATGGTCGACGCGCCCCACCCATTTGACAACGCCATATGTATTTGATATATTTGTAATGTTATTTTTGACAGTTCCCAAGGGCTATCGTCTTTACGGAAAGGATGTGAAAGTCTTCCCATGGACTCGGACAGTCGAGTGTCATGTTTCTTATTTCTGGTCCTGCTCGCGCTCGCGGC
Organism: Bacillota bacterium; assembly: GCA_016283945.1. GTDB lineage: Bacteria > Bacillota > Clostridia > Peptostreptococcales > Anaerovoracaceae > RGIG2707. The sequence continues at coordinate 9,581 of JAEENW010000129.1, read as the reverse complement.
GCTGGCGGCAGTAGCCGAGACGGCCTTCGCCTCGGTCAGCCGCAGCCGCATCAGGATCCTCGCCGACAGAGGTGATGAGAGAGCCGAGAGGGCCGACCGCATACTGGATGATTTCGACAGCGCCATCAGCACGCTTCTTATAGTGACCAATCTGACCCACATCTCGGCTGCGTCCCTCGTGACCGTTACTGTGACGAGGATATGGGGGCTTGGCGCGGTCACGGCCGGCACCATTATCACGACGATAGTGGTGTTTTTTGCTGGCGAGATGCTCCCGAAGAGCGCGGCCAAGAAGAACCCCGAGAAGTTCGCCGTAAGGCTCTCGGGCTTCGTGGCCTTCTTCATGAAGCTCTTCGCTCCGCTCTCCGCGCTGCTCGCGAAGGTCGGTGCCGTCGCCTCCAGGCTCTCAAAGACCGAGCCTGAGCTCAGCGTCACAGAGGACGAGCTCTACGACATCATCGAGGACATGGCGGAGGAGGGCTCCATCGACGAGGATCAGGGCGACCTGATCTCGTCCGTGCTCGACTTCACCGACGTGCGCGCGAGGAACATCTTCACGCCCATAGAGGACGCCGTGGGCATAGACATCGACACGCCCAAGGACGAGGCCTTCGCCTTCATCACCGAGCAGAGGCACAGCCGCATCCTGGTCTTCCGCGGGGAAGAGAGGGAGATAGCCGGCGTGCTCCAGATCAGGAAATACCTCAAGACCTACATGAAGAAGGGCAGGATCCCTGCGGTCTCCACCGTCATGGACAAGCCCTATTTCGTCTCGTCCTCGCAGGCCGGAGACGAGCTCCTTCATGAGATGTCCGCCCACAGGCAGAACCTCGCCGTGGTGAGGAACGCCTCAGGGGAGGTCACCGGCATAGTCACGATAGAGGACATACTCGAGGAGCTCGTGGGAGAGATACTCGACGAGAAGGACGTTCAGACTGCCGAAGCCGCTGAAACCGGAGCAAGCGCAGCGGATGCCGGATCTGGGACCGGCGCCGCGTCCGGGGCCTCCGGGAATATCCCTGAGCAGGCGGGAGGTGAGCGCTCATGACGGTCACCCTTCTGATACTGGGACTCATACTCTGTATATTCCTCTCGGCATTCTTCTCCGCGTCCGAGATGGCTCTCTCGTCCGCGAACCGCATCAGGCTCGAGAACGAGGCTGAGGAGGGCAGCGGCCGCGCGAAGACCGCGCTCGAGCTGACAGAGGACTTCGACGACTCTCTCAGCGCCATACTCATAGGTAACAACCTCGTGAACATCGCGGCGTCGTCCATAGCCTCGGTGCTGGTCATACTGCTTCTGGGCAGCGACCGCTACGCCTGGATCAGCACGCTCGCTCTAACGGTCCTCATCATCATCTTCGGGGAGACCATCCCGAAGATCACCGCCAAGCAGCAGGCCACGGCGTTTTCCCTGAGGTGCGCGCCCTTCGTGAAGCTGCTCAGAGCGCTGCTCCTGCCTTTCATAAGGCTGGTCGTCGCTCTCGTGAACCTTCTCACCCGCGGGATAGAGGAGGCAGAGGAGGACGACGAGGACGAGGAGATCGAGGAGCTCCAGACCATAATCGAGACCGCCGAGGACGAGGGAGTGCTCGACAGCGGCGAGACCGAGATGCTCATAGCGGCCATAGATTTCAACGACATCAGCGCCTACGAGGTCATGACCGCGAGGGTCGACATCGAGGCGGTCGACATAGACGATGATCTCAAGGACATAAAAAAGCAGATCGAGTCCACGCCCTACACGAGGATCCCCGTCTACGAGGACAGCATAGACAATATCATCGGCGTCATGCATCTCAACGCCTTCCTCAGGGCATGCGCGCGCGGAGAGGACTTCGACATCAGAGACCTGCTCATGCCCCCGGTCTATGTCTACAAGACCACGAGGCTGCCTCTGGTCCTCGAGAGCTTCAAGGACACCCAGCAGCACGTCGCGATAGTCACGGACGAGTACAGCGGGACCCTGGGCCTGCTTACCCTCGAGGACGTGCTCGAGGTCATCGTCGGCGACATCTGGGACGAGAACGACCTCATCGAGGAGGACATAGTACAGCGCTCCGAGAGCGAATACGAGCTCGACGGAGACCTTCCGATCTCCGATTTCCTCGAGCTGATGGAGATAGACGAGGACGACTTCGAGTTCGACTCCGACACGGTCGGCGGCTGGTGCATGGAGATGCTCGAGCACTTCCCCGTGCCCGGCGAGAAGTTCGAATACGAGGAAGAGGGCCTCACGGTCACCGTGCTGGAAGCCGGCGAGCGCAGGGTCGACAAAGTGCTTGTCAAGAAAACCGTATCGGAGTAGTATATCCGATGTAAAAAATCAGCGTGGCTTTTAAGCGCCGCGCGAAATAAATCAAAAAAAGGAGAAAGCAAAGGATATGGACCGTCTAAAACGCGACAGGGCGATGCTGGTAGCGGGCGGCATTCTGATAATGCTGACCCAGCTGTCTATAAGCACCAACTGCTTCTCGCTCTTCATCGTACCCATCTGCAACGACCTCGGCTTCATGAGAGGCCAGTTCTCCGTGGCGCAGAGCATGATCTCCATGGGCGGAGTCGTAGCCGCGATGTTCAGCGGCAAGATCTTCAACCGCTTCGGGATCGTCCGCTCGATGAGAGTCTCCGCGGCTCTCGCGGCGGTCATCTACTTCATGCAGAGCACCGTGAGCACCATCCCGGGCTTCTGCATCATCAATTTCCTGCTCGGCTTCTGCAACACCTTCGGGACCTCCGTCCCGCTCTCGCTGCTCATAACCGACTGGTTCTCCGAGAAGCGCAACACCATCACCGGCATAGTGATGATGGGAAGCGGCCTTGGCACCTCGATCTTCAACAGCGTCGCCAACTCGCTCATCCTCGGCTTCGGCTGGAGGAGCGCCATGAAGATCCTCACCGTGATCATGGCTATATGCTCTCTGGGCACCGACTTCCTCCTCCTCAAGGAGGCTCCGGACAGCGTCAAGGCACTCGGAGGCGGACGCCCGCAGGCAGCCGCTAAGGGCGGTAAGTCCTCCGGAGACGTTCCTTTCTTCGTGGGTAAGCACATCCCCATCGCCTTCATGTGCGCGATCATCTCGATATCCAGCGGCATCTTCATGAGCACCATGCAGCCGCACCTTCAGGACGTCGGCTACACCCAGACCTACGCCGCCCACCTCTACTCGATCTCGATGATATTCATGGCCGTCGGAAAGATCTTCCACGGGATGATCATCGACCGCTGGGGCGTGCGCGTGAGCAACACGGCGATAGTCGTCACCGCGAGCCTCGGACTCTTCGGCCTGCTGCATTTCAGCGGCGCGGCGACGGCTTTCCTGATCTGCATAGGAATGATGTTCATAAGCTCGCTCAACGTAGTCGGCGCGCCCGCGCTCGCCGAAGCCCTGGGCGGAGCCGAGAACAAGAAGTTCTTCCTCGGAAAGATCTCGGCCTGCATCAACGTAGGCTACATGCTCGCCCCGTTCATCTTCGGGACCGTCTACGACAGAGTCGGAAGCTACGTTCCGATGTACTACGTGGGCATTGGCCTGCTCCTCGTGAGCCTCATCGGCATCTGGGGACTGCTTCCAGCCAAGAAGGAGCAGAAGGCCTAGAGCTTCAGGCAGCCCTCAGCGCTGTCAAATCATCACAAGACCCGCAAAAAACCGGAGCTTCTCTCCGGTTTTTTGATATAATATAAACAATAATATGTCCAATATCACCTTCAGAGAAAGGAGCTATTGTTCTATGGAAAAGTTTATCGACATCAACGGGATCACCATGTGCTATGAGGAGACCGGAGAGGGCAAGCCCCTCATCCTCGTTCACGGGCTCACCGGAAACAAGGACACCATGGCCGCGTTCCCCAGAATACTCGGAGAGGGCAGGAAGTACATCGCGGTGGACGTCCGCGGACACGGCAAGAGCAGCAAGCCCGCCGCCTATAAGCTCGAGGATCACGCCGACGACATCGCGGCGCTCATCAAGGCCCTCGGCTACGAGAAGGCCGACCTGCTCGGCTACTCCATGGGCTCCTATATCGCGCTCAACACCGGAGAGAAATACCCTGAGCTCATCGACCACCTGATCCTGCTCGCTTCCAAGCCGAACGGGAAGACCTCCTCCGTGGAGAAGATCGTCACCGACGCCGGCTACGACATGGCGACCCTTCCGCAGGAGAAGATGTTCGAACTCATCCTGGCAGCGGCGCTCACTCCGGAGAGCCTGCGCAAGATGAAGAGCGGAGAGATGCAGATCGATCTGACTGCGCTCACCGGAGTCCCCATGACCCCGGAGGAGAAGACCGCGGAGAGCCTCTCCATCGCCGGCTTCGACCTCTCGCCGGACTATGAGAAGGTCACCTGCAAGACCCTCGTCATCTCCTGCGAGTACGACGGGATCAACCCGCCCGAGCTCGGCAAGGAGATAGCCGACGGCATCCCGGGGGCTGAGTTCGTGCTCATCAAGGACGCCTCACACCTCGTTCCCTACGAGCAGCCTGAGGCTCTCGCCAAGGCCGTCAACGACTTCCTGGCCAAATAGGCAGTATACTCGCGCAACCTTCGCGCCCTCCCGCCCGGGAGGGCGCGTTTTCTCTTGACATCCGCCGCGTTTTCAAGTATAAAAAAGGGTAATTGCATAAGCCCTGTTGGGAGGAGTAGTCCTTTAGGACCCGTACAGAGAAGGAGCCGCCGGCTGAGAGCTCCTAAGGTACCGGAGGATGAAGGTCGCCCGGCGCGAAGGGGCACGCTAATGAGAGCCCGGATGGAAGCCTTGGCAGAGTCCGGGAACAAAGGTGGTACCGCGGAGATACATCCGTCCTTTGGGTTCGCCCATGGGGCGGATTTTATTCATCACGATCGGGCGCCGCGAAGGCGCGTCAGAGCAGAGGAAGGAAAAATGCAGAAGAATCTACCCAAGAATTACGATCCCAAATCCTTTGAGGACCGCATCTACGAGGCCTGGGAGTCCTCGGGAGCCTTCAGGGCCGAGCGCGATCCGGACAAGAAGCCGTTCACGGTCCTCATGCCGCCTCCCAACATCACCGGCCAGCTCCACATGGGCCACGCCCTCGACCAGAGCCTTCAGGATGTCCTGATCCGCTTCAAGAGGATGCAGGGCTACAGCGCACTCTGGCTTCCCGGCACCGACCACGCGTCGATAGCGACCGAGGTCAAGGTCGTCGAGAAGATCAAGGCAGAGGAAGGCCTCACCAAGGAGGACCTCGGGCGCGAGGAGTTCCTCAAGCGCGTCTGGGACTGGAAGGAGCAGTACGGCGGGACCATCGAGCGCCAGGCGAGGAAGCTCGGCGACTCCTGCGACTGGTCGCGCAAGCGCTTCACCATGGACGATCAGTGCAACAAGGCCGTAGTCGAGCACTTCTGTAACCTCTACGAGGCGGGCCTCATCTACAGGGGCAAGAGGCTCATCAACTGGTGCCCGGTCTGCGGTTCGGCGCTCTCCGACATCGAGGTCGAGCACGTCGACAGGCAGGGCAAGTACTGGTACTTCAGATATCCGGGAGCAGACGGCGGCGAGGGCATCACCGTCGCGACCTCCCGTCCCGAGACCATGTTCGCCGACGTCGCGATCGCGGTCAACCCGGACGACGAGCGCTATAAGGACATGGTCGGAAAGACCGTTCTGCTTCCGCTCGTCAACAGGGAGATCCCCATCATCGCCGACCCATATCCCGATCCCGAGAAGGGCACCGGCGCGGTAAAGATCACCCCGGCTGCCGACCCCAACGACTTTGAGGTCGGGCAGCGCCACGGCCTCGAGATCCTCGTCTGCATCGACGAGGAGGCGAAGATGACCGAGCTCGCCGGCAAGTACGCCGGTATGGACCGCTACGAGTGCCGCAAGGCCTGGGTCGCCGACCTCGACGCCGCGGGCTATCTCGTCAAGACCGAGGACCTCACCATCCCGACCGGCGAGTGCTACCGCTGCCACACAGTCGTAGAGCCCATGATCTCCGAGCAGTGGTTCGTAAAGATGAAGCCGCTCGCGGAGCCCGCGCTGAAGATCGCCAGGACGGGCGAGCTCAAGTTCGTGCCCGAGAGGTTCGAGAAGATCTACTACCACTGGCTCGAGGAGATCCGCGACTGGTGCATCTCCAGGCAGCTGTGGTGGGGCCACAGGATCCCCGCTTACTACTGCGAGGACTGCGGCGAGATGACCGTCGCCCGCGAGCCCGTGACCGTCTGTCCGAAGTGCGGAAGCGTGCACATCAGGCAGGACGAGGACGTGCTCGACACCTGGTTCAGCTCCGGGCTCTGGCCGATCTCGACCCTCGGCTGGCCGGACAAGGACAGCGAGGACTTCAAGTACTTCTACCCGACGAGCACCCTCGTCACCGGCTACGACATAATCTTCTTCTGGGTCGCCAGGATGGCCTTCGCCTGTGTGGACGAGACCGGGAAGAGCCCCTTCGATCACGTGCTGATCCACGGCCTCGTCAGGGATTCTCAGGGCCGCAAGATGAGCAAGTCCCTCGGGAACGGCATCGATCCGCTCGAGATCATAGACAAATACGGCGCCGACGCGCTGAGGTTCATGCTGCTCTCCGGCATCGCCCCGGGCAGCGACATCAGGTACTCCGACGACAAGGTGGAGTCCGCCAGGAACTTCGCGAACAAGCTCTGGAACGCATCCCGCTTCGTCATCATGAACCTTCAGGACGAGGACGGAAACGCGCTGCCGCTCGCGGATCTTGAGACCGCCGAGCTCAGGGACGAGGACAAGTGGCTCTTCAGCCGCATCTCAGACGCCATAGCGGACATCACCGGCAACATGGAGAAGTTCGAGTTCGCGCTCGCCGCGGCAAAGATCTACGATCTGACCTGGGACGTCTTCTGCGACTGGTACATCGAGCTCGTCAAGCCCAGGCTCTGGAACGGAGAGGAGAGCGACAGGGCGGCCGCGAGAGCCGTCATAGTCGAGGCGCTGAGGGACATCCTCAAGCTGCTCCATCCCTTCATGCCGTTCATCACCGAGGAGATCTGGAGCGCACTGCCCGGCTTCGAGGGGCAGAAGCCCTTCCTCATGCTCGAGAGTTGGCCCGAGGCTCCGGCCTTCGATTTCGGCGATTCTCCCGAGATCATCGAGACCGCCAAGGCCTGCATCAAGGCCATCAGGAACATACGCGCCGAGGCCGACGCGCCCAACGGCAGGAAGCTCCACGCCGCCTTCGCCGCGGCGGGACGCGAGGCCGCTTTCATCGAGGCAGCCAGAGCCCACATCAGCTCGCTGGCGGGGCTCGAGGGCCTGAGCATAGGGGAGAAACCCGACGACAGCCTCGGAGAGACCATGTCCGCCGCTCTGCCCGGCATCGAGATCTACGTGCCCATGGACGAGCTCGTGGACTACGCGGCCGAGTACGAGAGGCTGAAGAAGGAGAAGGAGAGGCTGGAGAAGGAGGTCGTCAGGGCAGAGGCCAAGCTCGCCAACGAGTCCTTCACCTCCAAGGCCCCCGCTGCCGTCATAGAGAAGGAGAGAGCCAAGCTCGCCAACTTCAGGGATATGCTCGAGAAGACCCTCGCCAGGATCCCCGCGGTCGAAGCGAAGCTCGGGAAGTGAACGAGATCTTTTAGCACAGTCGCTGCCGGGGCGGGCATTCCGCGTTGAGGCCCTTGGAGGGTGCAAAAGACCATTCGGCATGATATAATAAGCGCGGCGCACACGTTTTTCGGCCCGGCTCCGGGCTGATCGTCCGAGCCTCAAACGACGCGAGTCTCGGACGGCCCTACGAGGGCCTGTAAACGTGCGCGGCCGCGCTTTTCTGTGACAAGAACAGCTGTTTATGATCTGACAGGCCGTATTTCGAAAGGAGATAACCTTACCATGGAATTCACCGAGATGATGCACGCCTATATCGCCGCCAAGTACTGCGTATACCTCGAGGAGCGCTTCGGGGACCGCGGAAAGGCCGCGTTCCTGCACGCGACCAGGCATTACGCCCAGCAGAGGGGACGCCGCATGGCTCAGAGAGCCATTCGCGACGGCCAGCCGCTGACCTACGAGACCTACTGCCGCTACGGCGAGTGGGTCAACACCGAGACCGCCAAGGCGTGCGGGCTCGCGAACTCCTCTAAGGTCGTGAGCCTTTCGCCCGACTACGAGGTGCACGTCTTCGTATGCCCCTGGCACGCGCAGTTCAAGGCCATGGGACTCGCCGAGGAGGGGCTGCTCTACTGCAGCGACCTCGACGCCTCGATCTGCAGGGGCTTCAACCCCGAGCTCGAGTACAGGACCCTTCAGACCCTGCACGACCACGATCACTGCGTGCAGACCGTGACCGCCTCCGGCCTTGAGCCCGGCATGGACCTCAAGAGGAGGCCGGAGAACCTCAGGAGCTTCGAGTACCACTGCGCTCACTCCTACTTCGCCTACAAGGAGTGCGTCGAGGCCATCTTCGGCTCCGAGGGAGCGGAGATAGCCGCCGCGGTGCTGAAGGACTTCGCCGCCGATTACGGAAAGGACATGGCGGACACGCTCTATTCCTACAAGAACACCAACTTCAACGCGATATAGCACGCAGCCCGTTCAAAGCAGGGCGCCCGCCTCACGGCGGGCGCTTTTCTTGTAGTTTCTGTCAAGATTGGGGCCGGAAGTTTGCAATAAATCCCGCACCGTGCTAAAATATCGTGTTGTTTTATGCGCAATGCATTTTGTCATGCAATAAAGGAGTTTTCAATGAGGATCGCTATAGACGCAATGGGCGGCGACAACGCTCCCTCCGAGATAGTAAAGGGCGCTGTGCAGGCGGCTCAGGAGCTCCCCGACGAGATAATACTCGTGGGGCCGGAGGGCACTCTCCGCTCCATGGTGGACGCTTACTCCAAAAGATACAGGACCGAAAACATACGCATAGTGAACGCCTCCGAGGTGATAACCGGAGAGGATCATCCCGTGCAGGCCGTGAGGCACAAGAAGGACTCGTCCATGGTCGTCGCGGCGGAGCTCGTAAAGAACGGCGCGGCAGACGCGCTGCTCTCCGCGGGCAACACCGGGGCTCTCATGGCGGCCTCGCTGCTTAGGATAGGCCGCATAGAGGGCGTGGAGAGGCCGGCGATAGTCGCGGCCATACCCAACCTCGGCGGAGAGGGCTTCTCGCTCCTCGTCGACGCCGGGGCCAACGCCGAGTGCAGGCCCTCGCATCTGCTCTGCTTCGCGCACATGGGAAGCATTTACATGAGAAAGGCCTACGGGATCGCAGATCCCAGGGTCGGGCTCATCAACAACGGCACCGAGGAGGGCAAGGGCCCCGAGCTTCAGAAGGAGACCTATAAGCTCCTGAAGGAGAGCGGCCTCAACTTCGTGGGAAACATCGAGGCCAGGGACATCCCCAAGGGCGCCGCGGACGTGCTCGTCTGCGACGGCTTCACGGGCAACATAGTCCTCAAGCTCATCGAGGGCACCGCCTGGTCCCTGCTCAAGCAGGTCAAGAACGTCATGACCAAGAACGTCAGGACCAAGATAGGCGGCGCCATACTCAAGGACGACATGCAGGCCATGAAGGAGCAGTTCGACTACTCCAACTACGGCGGCACCCCCATACTCGGGGTCAACGGGCTCGTGCTCAAGATGCACGGATCA
>JAEENW010000128.1 GCA_016283945.1 Bacillota bacterium | reverse complement strand
GGGCAGCGGTCGGTGCGCCGGTCTCGCTCACCGTGGGTTACGCCGGAGGCTCCTCGAGCAGGGCGGGCTATGCCGTGCGTGACGCCTCGGAGCTTCCGCAGGGGGCGGAGCGCTGGCTCGACGAGCTCGCGAAGCCCTACTTCCGCGCTTACGCCTGCTGGATGGAGACGGTTCGCGTCGGGATGACCGGCGGAGAGCTCTTCGCGGAGATCGAGCGCGTGCTTCCGAGAGCCGTATACGGCTGGAGCCTCTGCCCGGGGCATCTCGCCTCGGACGAGGAGTGGCTCTGCTCCCCGGTCTACGAGGGCTCGCGCGAACTGCTCAGGAGCGGCATGATATTCCAGATCGACATCATCCCGGGCCGTCCGGGCATGTCCGGCGTGAGCTGCGAGAGCACCGTGCTGCTCGCGGACGCGGAGCTCAGGGATCAGATCAGGCTGAAGCATCCGCAGCTCTGGGAGCGCATGATAAGCCGCGCGGCCTACATACGCCGCGAGCTCGGCATCAGGCCTGGAGAGGACCTGCTCCCGATGTGCGGCGGAGCCGGCTACATGAGGCCGTTCATGCTGGACAAGCGGAAGGCGCTCCGCCTCACGCGCTGATCCCGGAAGGGCACTGTGGGTATCCCGCTGATCCCGTAACGGCGCTGCGCCCGGCGCTGCGAAAAGTGCATTCGCGCATAGCTCTATCGATAATACAGATATAGCCATCAAATATTATGGCGCTTATTGATTTTGTCATGCCCAAAAGCTAAAATAATATGTATTCATTTTTCAGTTTTTCGTATCTTTGCGAAAGAGAGGAACTACCATTATGAGCACCATGAAAGAGACCTTCGAGAAGATCAAGGCCCTGCCCGAAGCGCAGAAGGCCCTGCAGTTCATCAAGGACGATCTCGACCTCAACTGGAAGCAGCATCAGGAGCTCACCCTGATCCCGGCTTTCTCCCGCCACGAGGAGAAGAAGGCCGCCCGCTTCAAGGAGATGTGTGAGGAGATCGGCTACAAGATGGAAGACGACGAGGTCCACAACATCTATACGACCATCAAGGGCACCGGCAACGGCCCGACCGTTTATATGAGCGCGCACATCGACACCGTATTCCCGCTCGACACCCCGCTCGCCATCACCCTCAAGGACGGCAAGTATTACTGCCCGGGCATCGGCGACGACACCGCTTCTCTCGCCAACGTCCTCACCATCATGAGAGCCTTCAAGGCGTCCGGCATCAAGCTCAAGGGCGACGTCATCATCGGCGGAAACGTAGGCGAGGAAGGACTCGGCGACCTCTACGGCATGAAGAACTTCTTCGGCAAGAAGGAACACGCCGAGGGCGTCGACGGCTTCCTGTCGATCGACGGCTGCGGCCCGAGCATCACCTACGGCGGCACCGGCTCCTACAGGTACAAGGTCACCTTCTCCAACTGCGGCGGACACTCCCACGGAGACTTCGGTATGCCCAACCCGATCCACGCTATGGGCAGAGTCATCTCCAAGTTCGCGGATATGGAAGTACCCGTTGAGCCCTACACCAGCTTCTCCATCGGCGTAGTCGACGGCGGCACCTCCGTCAACTCCATCGCCGTTCAGTGCTCCATGCTCGTGGACATGAGATCCAGGGACAAGGTCGAGCTCGACAAGGTCGACGCCATGTTCAAGAAGATCGTCGCCGAGGGCGTAGCCGAAGAGAACGCCCGCTGGGACAGAGACCGCGAGAAGATGAGAAAGGCTCCGACCTTCAAGGGCGCCGATGAGGCCGACAAGGTCGTCAACGTCGAGATCGAGAAGGTCGGCGACCGTCCCGCGGGACAGCAGCCGATCGACTGCGACATCGTCCAGGCCACCGCTGAGTGCTACAGGGTCATGGGCTTCGAGCCCAGATTCAACGCCTCCTCCTCCGTAGACGCCAACGTGCCCATCTCCATGGGCATCCCCGGCCTCGCCATCGGAGGCGGCGGTTCCCAGGGCAACGCCCACTCCAAGAACGAGTGGTACGCTCCGACCGACGACAAGGCCGAAGGCACCTTCAAGCTCTTCCTGCTCCTCTGCGGACTCTGCGGAGTCGAGGGAGTCAGCGAGCCCATGCTCCCGGTCAGAAACCCCAAATAAAAGATAATTCTTCAGCGGCGCCCGTTGTCCATGGGCGCCGCTTTTCTTAATTGACGGCAGCTCAGTCCGCCGCGAGAAAGGAGCTAAGCATGAAAAAGACCTATGAGATCCTGAAGGATCTTCCCGAGATCAAGAAAGCTGCTCAGATCCTGAAGCAGGACGAGGAACACACCTTCGAGCAGCTGAAGGAGCTCGTCCTCATCCCCGCGTTCTCCCGCCACGAGGAGGTCCGCGCGAAGCGCTACCGCGAGATGATGGAGGCGGAGGGCTTCGAGGTCACGGAGGACGAGGTGCACAACGTCTACACCGTGATCAAGGGAAGCGGCGGAGGCCCCGTGCTCTACGTGACCGGGCACCTCGACACGGTATTCCCGCTCGACACCCCGCTCGAGGTCGTCGAGAAGGAACCCGGTAAGTTCTACTGCCCCGGCATAGGCGACGACACCTCCGCGCTCGCGCAGAACCTCGCGCTGATGAGGGCCTTCCGCGACAGCGGGATAAAGCTCAAGGGCGACCTTATAATAGGCGGAAATGTCGGCGAGGAGGGTCTGGGCGACCTCTACGGAGTGAGGAATTTCTTCGGCAAGGAGGAGAACCTCAAGCTCGTAGATGGCTTCATCTCTGTCGACGGGCAGGGCCCGAGCGTGACCTACGGCGGCACCGGCTCCTACCGGTACAAGGTGAGCTTCTCCAACCAGGGCGGCCACTCCAATGGAGATTTCGGAATGCCCAACCCGATCCACGCGATGGGCAGAGCCATAGCCAAGATCGCCGACGTCAAGACTCCGAACCCGCCATGGACCACCTTCGCCGTGGGCGTGGTCGACGGAGGCACCTCGGTCAACTCGATCGCTCACGACTGCGAGTTCCTGCTCGACATTCGCTCCAACGGCAAGGCTGAGCTCGACGCAGCGAACGAGGAGATCATGAAGTGCATCACCGACGCGGTGGCCGAGGAGAACGCGCGCTGGAAGAGGGACGAGGAATACTACGCTCACGACAGCGGCAACAAGAAGAACCCCGTGCCCAGAGCCGACAGGGTCGTTGAGCTGAAGATCGAGAAGATGGGAGACCGCCCCGTGGGCAACCAGAGCCTGGACGATCCCATAGTCAAGGCTGCGCTCACGCTCTACGAGGTCTGCGGCGAGAAGGCGGTGACCAACGCCAACGGCTCCACCGACGCGAACATCCCCATCTCCCTCGGGATCCCGGGGCTCGCGGTAGGGCGCAGCGGCAAGGGCGCCGGAAGCCACTCCAGGGCCGAATGGTTCAGCCCCGAGGGCATGGCTGAGGGTGAAGCGGAGCTCTTCCTGATGATCTGCGGATTGCTCGGAGTCGACGGAGTCACTGAGCCCCTGCTTCCGGTCAGAGAGAAGTAACAGGCTGCTGCGCGGGAAGGATTCTTACATAGGGTCTTTCAAATAGATCTGATCATTTTATTGACCCTTACCTGCGAAGCGCAGCGCATCCATCAGCGGGCGCGTTTCAGGGCATTTGAGGGGACATCCGCAGTGCCGGTACTCCGCAAAGGCGAGCTTCAGCGAAGCCTGAGCGGTAGTACCGCTGCACGAGGACTAAGCGCGAGCGGTCCCTGAAAGTG
>JAEENW010000127.1 GCA_016283945.1 Bacillota bacterium | reverse complement strand
GGGTTTTATATAGCGGACAAGACCCGCGGCTTACCTGCCGCGGGCCTTTCATTTCCCCTTTGCAGTTTTTCCGGGGCCCTAAAGGCGCTCCCTGTGCCGCCTCAGGCAGCCTTCAGGTTAGCCGATGGCGATGTACTTGGGCTGCTCGAGCTCAGGCTTGTTCTCCTTCTTGGGAACGGAGATCTTCAGGATGCCGTCCTCGAACTTGGCGCTGATGTCCTCCTGGGTGAGGGCATCGCCTACGTAGAAGCTCCTGCTGCAGCTTCCGAAGTAACGCTCTCTCCTGAGGTACTTGCCGTTCTCGTCGTTCTCCTCTTCTTTCTTGGTCACAGCGGTGACGGTCAGATAGCCGTCCTTGAGCTCCGCCTTGATGTCTTCCTTCTTGCAGCCGGGGAGATCGATGTCGAGCTCAAAGGAGCCTTCCTTCTCCCTGATATCGGTCCTCATGAGGCCGGTCTGCGGGGTGCTGAGCTTCATCGCCTTGAACGGGCGGTCGAAGTCCTCAAAGAAATCATCGAAAAGTCTTTCACCGAAAATGCTGGGCATATACATGATATTTCCTCCTTCTCGGACCCTCATGGGATCCGCTGGCTTTTAACATTCTTTCCTGTCCCTTTCCCTCGGGACAATTATGTTATAGCACTGTTATTAGCACTCGTCAAGTGCGAGTGCTAATAATCTTTGTGAAGAAATCGTCACAATAAAAAGCCCCGGCGCAGCCGGGGCGGGGTGTTCGATATGTGCCGGATCCGGTCCTGAGCCCGCAGCGGCGGCGCTCAGTCACAAAACCGCGGCTCACAGCCTCAGATATACACGCTGAAGCCCTCTCTCTCCTCGAGCAGGTCGCCGAGAAGGCGCAGCAGGGAAGAGAAGCGCTCTCCGAGCCCGGCCTTGAGGGCGTCGGCCTCCAGTATCACGACCGTCACGGGGCCGGCGGTCTCGGTCAGGCAGTCATGCAGGGCGTCAAGGTTCCTCCCGTAGTAATCGGGGAAGTCCAGCGCCTCCGCGAAGGCGCCGTGCACGGCGTCCATGTCCTTTATCGTCCTTCCGTCGAGTATGACGTATCTCATCAGGGTTCCTCCCCGTAAAGCAGTTCAAAGCTCTTGTAATGGTCTTCGGTGTAGTATATCAGCGAGCAGTCCTCGGCGTAGACTATGCGCTTCTCGCCGCGGCTCTTGCTGCCCTTCGTGTCTATGTCGCACTCGCGGTACTTTATGCCCTCCGGCAGCAGCTTCTCGTAGTTGCCGAAGCGGTCGCCGCCTATGCTCTTGCCGGGCGCGTACTTCTCGAGAGATCCGCCCTCCCAGCCCTTCTTCTGCGCGGCGCTCTTCGTGATAAAGTTGCCCGGGAGCTTACCGTAGGTCCACAGATACAGCGCGACGTCATCCTTGGACGTGTAGCTCCCGTCCTCGTCGAGCGAGGGCTCCGCAGCCTGCCCCGGAGAGCCTCCTCCGGACGGCTCCTGCGCCTGTTCCGTCCGGGTCGATCCGCCCGGAGACGGACTCTCTCCGGAGCCCATGAGCGAGCTCACGGCGCTGTAGACGCTCAGCGCGATCACAAGCAGCAGCGCGACGATGATCAGCGCTCTGAGCGCTGTCGCCATGCCGCCCTTTTTCTTTACCTTGTTCTTTGCCATCTTCTAAAACACCAGCTGCAGGAGCAGCATATAGCAGGCCGTGCCGGCTATTATCGAGAGCAGGGTCTGTCTCTTCAACAGGTGCACGCCCGCCGTGACCGATACCGCCAGAAGCTCCGGTATGCCGTGAGAGCCGGCGAGAATATCCACCGAGCGCAGGCAGTACACCACGAGCATGCTGAATATCGCGGGCGGGAGCGCCTTGCCGAGATAGGAGACTATCCTCGGCACAGGCTTTCCTGAAGAGAATACCGCGAACGGCAGGAAGCGCGTCAGCATGGTCGCTATCGCGAGCAGGGCTACGGTCAGAAGCTGTTCTCTCGTGCTCATGAGCCCGCCTCCTCTCCGCCGTCCCCGTAGACCCTGCGTCCCAACAGCAGCGCCGCGAGGATGAGGATCATAGCGGGGATCAGGAAGCTGTCCGGTTCGAAGGCCAGGAGCGCCGCCAGCGAGCAGAAGAGCCCGCTGAGCGCGGAGAAATGTCTGTCGTCCTTTAGCCACTGCTCGAGCGCTATTACCACGAACATCGCTGTCATGGCGAAGTCCATGCCCGTCGTGTCGAAGGGCAGGAAGTCGCCGAGCAGTCCGCCGAGCAGCGAGCCCGCCACCCAGTAGGACTGGTCGAGCAGCCCCACGAAGAACATGAACAGCCCGCGGTCGACGCCCTCCGGGACGTCCACCGTGCAGTTTATCGAAAATGTCTCGTCGCAGAGCTCGAAGATCATCACGGGCTTCTTCCGGCCCATGCTGCGGTAGCGGTCAAGCATGGCTATCCCGTAGAAGAGATGCCTCGCCTGAACCAGCAGCCCCGTCAGAAAGCTCTGCAGCGGCGCGAAGGGCGCCTGCAGCAGGGAGGTCGCCACGAACTCGAGCGAGCCGCCGAATATGGCCACGCTCGTCAGCAGAGGCCACCACCAGGAAAAGCCCGCGACCTTCATCAGGACGCCGTGGGCGGTGCCCAGCACGAGAAACCCGGTGAGTATGGGTATTGTGTGCGGGAATGCTGCCTTGAGGGCGGTCAGCGCCTGCCCTCCTTTCCCGTTCATCTGATGCGGCCGCCGTGGAGCATCCTGTACATGTCCTCCCTGCACTTGGCCACGCGCTGCGTCATGTTGACGTAGTGGACGTGCGGCATCTCGGGCCTGAGCTCGGACTCCCAGACGCGGTGCTCGAGCTGGTCCTTGATGTAGGCCTTCTTGGTCTTGATGTCGGGAAGCTCGCCTACGAGCTCGCCGTTCACGATGAAGGGTACGAGGAGCTTTTCGACCGACACCGGGGCCAGGACTATGGTCTTGTCGAAGGCATCGGGGTTGAGGTCGACGAGCTCGATGGGCTCGCCCGCCCTGATCTCCTCATCGTCCATGGCGATGATGTCGCACTGGCCCTTGCCCTCCTCGTCGAAGACGCGCCAGGCCATGAGCTTGCCGGGGATGATGGCCTTGGAGGCCGAGTCGGAGCACTTCATCTTCGGGGTGTAGCTGCCGTCGGGGTTCTTGACCGCGACGAGCTTGTAGACTCCGCCGAAGACCGGGTCGGTCGCGGAGGTTATGAGCTTCTCGCCGACGCCGTAGGAATCGATCCTCGCGTCCTCGTAGGTCTCCATGTCGAGCATCTTCTTCTCGTCGAGGGAGTTGGAGGCGACGATCTTGATGTAGGGCTTACCCGCCTCGTCGAGGGCCTTGCGTATCTTGCGGCTCCCGCGCGCGAGGTCGCCCGAGTCGATGCGACAGCTCTTGACGCGCCTGTTCGGATCGTCCGGATACTTGGCGATGAGCTCGTCGTCGAGCCTGATCATGTTGGGAAGCCCGCTCTCGAAGATGTTGTAGGTGTCGAGGAGCAGGGAGACGTTCTCCGGATAGACCTCGGCGAATGCCCTGAAGGCGTCCATCTCGGTCGGGAAGAACTCGATGAAGCTGTGCGCGACAGTCCCGACCGCGGGAACGTCCGGCCCGAACTTCATCTCGGCGAGGCAGTTTGCGGTGCCTATGCAGCCTCCGAGTATCGCAGCGTAGGCTCCGTCGTTGCCGGCGGAAGCGCCCTGCGCGCGCCTCGTTCCGAACTCCATGACCTTCCGCGGCCTGTGCGAGGATAGACCGGAGATCTTGGTCGCCTTGGTGGCGATCAGGGAGTGGAAGTTCATGGTCTGAAGCAGGTAAGTCTCGATGAGGATCGCGCCGACCATGTCGCACTCGATGCGGACCATCGGGACCTGCGGATAGGCGACCGTGCCCTCCTTCAGGGCGTACATGTCGCCCTTCCAGCGGTAGGTCCTGAGATATTCGCAGAACTCCTCGCTCATGCCCTTGCCGCGCAGGTAGATGAGGTCCTTCTCGTTGAAGTGATAGCTTCTGAGGAACTTGACGAGCTTGTCCTGGCCGCAGCTTATGGCGTAGCCGAGGTCGTCGGGGTTCTTCCTGAAGAACATGTCGAAGACCATGACGGTATCCTTGAAGCCGTTGAGGAAGAGGCAGTTCGCCATCGTGAACTCGTAGAAATCGGTGATCATCGCCGGATTCTCGTAATCCTCGTCCGGCAGATATGGTTCAGCGTAAATATTAGACATTTCTTTCCCTCCGAATCGTGACGCTTTTTTCTCATTGTATCACAGGGCGCTGCCTTTTCACAGGGCAAAGGGAGAAAGGGACCCGGGGTACGGGTCGGCGCGGAGGGGCGCCTGTACCGCGAACCGGGCGCCGGCGCAGTTCCGCGCGGGTCACACGCGCCCCTTCCTTGTGCGGAGCGATGAAGGATGCTATGATTGATATGTAAGAAAGGCACATTCCGGCCGCGGCGCGGCGGCTTCCGGGAAGACGTCCCGGGAGAGGACCGCGCCCTGCCGAAGCTTTGAGAAGAGGAGGATAAGAGATGTTCGACCTGCTATTCAAGAACGCGGCGATCGTTACCGTCGATCCCGAGCACCACGTCTATTTCCCAGGCTACCTGGCGGTCAAGGGCAAGAAGATCGCCTGCCTCGGCCCCATGGATGAGCTCCCCGAGGAGCCCGCGGCGGAGGTGATCGACTGCAGGGGCAGAGCGCTTCTGCCCGGCATCATCGACGCGCACGGCCACTCCGGCCACGCGACCCTGAGATATCTCGGCGAGGGATCCGGCAACTGGTCCTACATGGCCGCCGATCTCTACTGCCGCTACACCGACGACTTCTTCTGGTACGCCGACGCGGCGACCGCGGCCGCGGAGAGGATCAAGTTCGGCATCACGACCGGCGTCTCCATGATGGGCAGCCTCAACCGCGCCGACAGGCCTGAGCTCGTAGGCCTGCACTTCGAGGGCGCTCTCAAGACCGGCATCCGCGAGTTCTGCGGGCTCGGCTACTCGGGCAACGCCCCGAAGACCTACAGGCACTTCGAGAAGGACGGAAGCTTCCGCGAGTACAGCGTGAGCAGAGACGAGATGCTCGCCAACGCCGAGAAGGCGCTCAAGGACTATCAGGGAAAGTACGACAAGGGCATCATGATGGTATCGCCCTCCTCCATGGGAAAGAAGGCCGGGCTCAGCGACGCCGTCGCCGCCGAGGAGAACCGCGCTATGGGCCGCCTCGCGAAGGAGTACGGCACCATACTGCACACCCACGCCTACGGCGGGGACGTCAAGTTCCTGAGCGAGACCACGCCCGAGGTGCTCGGACCGACGCTCTCGCTCACCCACTCGACCGGGCTCTCCGACGAGGAGATCGACATAGTCGCGAAGACCGGGACCTTCATATTCCACGGTCCCTGCACCAACTCCGTCATCAGGAAGTGGTGCCCCGCCTACGAGCTGCTAAGAGCGGGAGCGAACCTCGCGATCGTCACCGACGGCGCGGCTCCCGACCGCGGCTACAACATGTGGCGCGAGATGAAGGCCTTCCGCACCATACACCGCATACACGAGCAGACCGTAAAGGTCGCGCCTCCGGGACTGATCCTCGAGCTCTGCACCATCAAGCCCGCCCAGGCGCTGGGCATCGCCGACAAGGTCGGTTCGCTCGAGCCGGGCAAGCTCGCGGACATCATCAGCGTCGACATCGACCAGCCGCACTTCGCGCCCCTGCTGAAGGAGCACATCGTGCAGAACCTCGTCTACGCGGCCGAGGGTCCCGACGTCAAGGACGTATGGGTCGAGGGCGAGCCTGTCATGAAGGACAGAAAGCTCCTCAAGTGCAGCGAGAGGGAGATCATCGACGACGCGCAGAAGTCGCTCGACACCATGATATCCCGCATAGGACCCGAGAGGATGGCCGTGCTGCTCGAGCGCAGGGGTCTCTACGGGCTCTGGAGCGAGTGCGCGACCGATGACCCGGCCTGCTTCAGCGGGATCGAGTACGACCTGCAGCAGCCGGGAAAGTAGGAGGATGAGGGGCGGCAGTCCCGCGGGGGGAGGCGCCGGGGCGGCCCGGCGCGGACCCGGCCGGAGGCCGGGTCCCGGCGCCCCGTTCAAACACGCCGTCATTTCAAGGAGATCGATATATGACAGACAAGCTGTTCATAAACGCCGCGGTCGTGACCGTGGATCCGGAGCACAGGGTCTTCTTCCCGGGCTACGTCGCGGTCAGCGGAAGCCGCATCGAAGCGGCCGGTCCGATGGAGGAGCTCCCTGAGGAGCTCAGAGCCGCCGTTGACCACGCCGCCGGGACCTCAGCGTGCGGCGCTTCCCGCGGCGCGGGAGCAATTCCTGCGAAGTCCGGCGGAAGCGCGCCCGGACTCCCCGAGATAATAGACTGCAGCGGCAAAGCCCTGCTCCCGGGGCTCGTCGACGCTCACGGGCACTCCGGACACGCGACGCTGCGCTACCTCGGAGAGAGCGCCTGGAACTGGGACTTCATGGCCGCGGAGCTATACTGCATGGATACCGACGACTTCTTCTGGTACGCCGATTCCGCGGTCACCGCCGCCGAGAGACTCAAGTTCGGGATCACCACGGGCGTTTCCATGCTCGGAAGCCTGAACCGCCCGGACCGCCCCGAGCTGCTCTCGGCTCACTTCGAGGGCTCCTCGAAGACCGGGATCAGGGAGTTTTCGGGCCTGGGTTTTTCGGGCAATTCGCCGAAGCTGTTCAGGCACTTCGAACCCGATGGAAGCTTCCGGGAGTACCGCTTCGACAGAAGGGACACGGTGAAGAACGCCGAGCGCGCCATCCGGGAGAACCAGGGGCGCTACCCCAGGAGCTTCTGCATGGTCTCGCCCTCCGTCATGGGACGCAAGGCGGGGCTTTCGGACGCTGAGTCCGCCGCGGAGAACCTCGCGATGCACCGCCTGGCCGAGAAGTACGGCACCATAGTCCACACCCACGCCTACGCCGGCGACGTCAAGTTCATGAGCGAGACGACCCCGGAGGTGCTCGGGCCGAAGCTCTCGCTGACGCACAGCACCGGGATCTCCGCGGAGGAGATCCGCATAATAGCGGAGACCGGGACCTGGGTCTTCCACGGACCGTCGACACACTCGATAATCTGGACGCCCTGCCCCGTATTCGACCTGCTCAGGGCGGGCGCGAACGTCGCAATCGTCACCGACGGCGCGGCGCCCGACCGCGGCTACGACATCTGGAGGGACATGAAGACCTTCCGCAGCATCCACAGGATAAGCGAGAAGGACTTTCAGCTCGCGCCTCCGGGGCTCATACTCGAGCTCTGCACCATCAGGCCGGCTAAGGCGCTCGGTCTTGGGGACGAGCTCGGCTCGATCGAGCCCGGAAAGCTCGCGGATCTCATCACCGTGGACCTCATGCAGCCGCACTTCGCCCCGCTCAGGAAGGACCAGCTCGTGCAGGCCATAGTCTACGCGGCCTGCGGCACGGACGTGCGCGACGTCTGGGTCGAGGGCGAGCCCGTCATGAGAGACAGAAAGCTGCTCAAGTGCAGCGAGGCTCAGATCATCTCCGACGTGAACGAATCCTTCGAACGCATGGCCTCCCGCGCCGGCGAGGAGCGCATGAACCTCTTCATGAGCAACGACTCGCTCTACGGCCTCAGGGGCTCGAGCCGCATCGACAAGGCCTCAGCCTTCGAGGGACTCGAGTTCGAGCTCAAGCAGCCCGAGGACATGTAGGCGCTCACATCTTGTAAAGCAGCCAGCGGCAGGTGTCCAGGCTGTAGCGAAGCTCGTAGCGCAGATCGTCCAGGCCGCGCCTGCTCTGACATTCAAAGACAAGGCTCTTAGCGCCCGGGAGCTCGTGCTCCCTGACGCTGAGGACCTTGTCTATTTTCATCTCGTGAGCAGCGCCCTCCTCGTCCGTGTAGCGGAACTTGAACGGCCTGGGCTGCTCGCGGTCGACGAATATAACAACCGCATCGATCGGCTTCGCCAGCAGCTTCATGGCTACATGATATCATTTTTGCGAACATATGTTCTTCTTTTTTGCGAAAAATAAAGCCCGGCGGAGGGGTTGTACAATTATTGGTGCACGCGGGACGCCCCACACGGGACTGCTATATAGGCTCCCTTATAAATTATCTCACGCTTAATGCGCGAACAAAGTAAAATCATAAGCGCGGCTCGGCATGCCTCTGCGGACATGCTCCCGCTGCCGGGGCCCCTCCCAGCGGTTCTAAGCTCCGTCTTCGTTCCTGCGGAACTCGCCGATCGCTAAGAACCGGGTTCCCCGAGCGTCCGCATAAGTCATGCCGCACTGCGCCACATAAAGACTGCGTCGCGCCTTATGCGCTAATCGAATGCTGCATGTAATGCCTGCTGCTGTCAGTAAGCGATCGCATGGGACGATCGGACCGGTCATTTGGGAAGCCGGTTCTTAGTGAAGACGAGCGGCAGCGAAGTCTGAACTTAGAACCGCTGCTGGGCTCCCAACTAAGCGCAAGCGGGCCGGTCCGACGCCACATGCGGTGCTGCAACTGATCCCTCAGGCGCAGCGGTATGCCGCGCCGATGCTGCTTGAATTCACATCGCGCTTAAGCGCACGAAAAAGGGGGACCCCATTGGGGTCCCCCTTCTCATGCTTCTAAGAAGCGGGCGTCTCTTTCAGATCCTTCGGATTAGTTCCTGAGGATGAGGAAGATGCTGTAACCATCGTTGTCCTCGTCGGTCTTGATGGCCTTAACAGTGATGCCCTGGTTGCCCTTCTCGCCGGACTTCATGCCCTTGAGAGTGCTCTGGCTTACGACAGACCACTTGTTCTCGGAGACGTCGAACAGGTAGAATACCGCGCCGTCCTCGATCTCGTACGGAGCCTCGTTGGCGTCGAAGAGTACGTCGTTCTCGATCCTCAGACCCTCAGAAGTGGAGAGGGCGATGGTCGCCTTGACGTCATCATCGAAGTCAGCCCAGCCAAGCGCCTCAGTGACAACACCGTCAGCGTCGGTCTTGGTGATCTGGTAAATGAGAGCCTCGAACTTGGCCTCGTCGGTCGGCTTCGCATACTTCTCGAAGATGGAGTCATCATCGAGGGTGAGGGTCTTCTTCTCGCCGTTCATGAAGACAGTGCCTTCATAAGCATCCTTGACGGTGAAGATCTTCGCAGTGAGTACTACGTAGTCATCAGCAGCCTCGGTAGCTCCGGAGATGAGAGCGCCCTTAACGATAGCCTTGCTGTTAGCAGCGACCTGCTTGAACTCGACGTCATCCTTGCCGAAGAGCTTGGTGGCGGAGATGACGCTGTAGTTCTCGTCATCCTCGAGCTCCTCGATGTCCTCAGGATCACCGTTGTAGTTGTAAACAACGGAGCTGGCCTGGAGGGCTACGAGATCGTCAGCGAGTCTGCCCTTCTTGGTGACGTCCTGAGTGCTGGACTTGTCAGCCGGCTTGATCTCGGTGACTTCGCCCTTGGAGTTCTTGGTCAGCTTGACGAGCATTCCGACCTTAACGCCTTCAGCCTTGACATCATCTTCGGTGGTGAACAGCTTCTTCTTGAAGTAGAGCTCCTCTCTTCCATCCTTGCCAAATACGGAGAGTCCAGCCTTGCCGGCAGCGGTCCTGTTGTCAGCGTTGCCCTGGCCGGGGAGCCAGTACTTGAGGAATACTACGTAATCGGTGGTGGTGTCGTCTCCCTTGTCGGTGAAGGCGATCTTTCCATCGTAGCCGAGGTAAACGGTGAGCTCCTCGCCGAGGTTATCGTCAACGAGATCCTCAGACCACTCGCAGCCATCGACATCGCTGGCTTCGTAAGTGGTTCCGCCTACAACGTATCTATCCTCATCGGTATCCTTCTCTCTGCCGCGGATCTTGGTGAACTCAGCCTTTACAGACTCCTTGCCAACTTCGATCCTGGAGATCTTGCCGGTTTCGGGATTCTCATAGATGTAGAGAACATCATCCTCTTCGATCTCATCGAGGCTCTTTACGCCGTAGAGACCGAACTTGCTGGTGTCGAGCTCGTCGTCGTCGTCGAGAGCAAACTCGAAGCCGGCGATGGTGGGCTCGTCCTCAGCGAGATCCTTGAGGTCATCCTCGTCAACGAGGACAGCCTTGTCAGCAGTCCAAACCTGGAAGCTGTAAGCAGCATTGATCTTGCCGTTCTTGAAGGTGACAGCGAACTTTCCTTCGATCTTGTCCTCAGCGAGCTTAGCGAGATCGAACTCATCAGCATCAGCCTCAGCGCCGTTGGTGATGTAGATTCCGCCGTCGTTATAGTCCTCAAAGCGCTCCGGCTCGAGAACGGTTTCGTCGCCAAGAATCTTGTAGCCGTCGAGCTTGCCCTTGTCGAGCTTGCCCTCAACGAAGGTGGTCTTTACCTCGGAGATAGCGACTACTTCGTCGTCATCCTGAGTGTAATAGAGCTTCGCGACAGCGCCATAGTACGGATCGAGGTCTACGAGAGCGCCTTCCATAACTTCCTTGGTGATGAGAACGTAATCTTCGCCCTCATAGGCACCAAGTCTGTTGAGCATGGTGTCGACCTTCTCACCAGTGTAGTTGTACGGATCAGCGATCATAGCGCCGTGCCAGAGTCCGTCAGCACCTACAGTACCGATCTGCTTGAGCAGGGTGTTGTAGATGAGCTGAGCGATCTCACCACGGGGAGCGGCCTGGGAACCGGTGGAAACTCCATCGAGGACCTTCAGACCGACAGCCTTGTTGATGAAGCAGGCAGGGTACTCGCCCTGGAGAACCGCTTCGTTGTAGCCGAGAGCTCTCATGGTGAACGCGATCATCTGATCGGAAGTTACCATGGCGTTGGGGCTGAACTCGGTCGCGGAAGTTCCCTTGGTGATGCCGAGAGCGTTAGCATAGCGGACATAGCCGGCATACCACTCGTTGGCAGGAACATCGGTGAACGGAGTCTCATAGGAGCCCTTCTCGTCTACAGGGATCGCGAGAGCGCCGACGATGAGCTTGACAGCCTCGGCTCTCGTGATGTTCCTGGCCGGCTTGAACTCGCCGTCAGGATAACCCTGTACTACGCCAAGTCCGGCGAGCACGTTCACAGCTTCTTCGCAAGCGAGACCCTTCACGTCAGAGAAGGTTTCAGTCTTTGCGAAGGCCATGGATACGGAACCCAGGACCATAGCGAGTACGAGGACAAATGAGAGAATTTTCTTCATTCTTAATTCCTCCTTAAGAATTTAGATAGCGCGGAGATACTCAGTCTTGCTCCGCCGCGCACGGAGCGATATAAGACATTGTTTAGTATAAAGACCCGTTTCCCTCAATACAAGTGCCGCGCGGCACTTGTAAAGAAAGCGTAACATTCCGGAAATACATCCGAAAAACACCGGATCCTCAGGGGCTCAGCCCTTTTATGACTGCATCATAGCACATCAATTTTGCAGCTCAATTTCCGCAGGGTTACAATAATATTTCATTTGAAAAGGAGATCCCGGGGGATCTCCTGTCTTTCTTTATATAGTTATATAGTACAGCCTGCGCCGTGCTGCCGGGCCGGGCTGCCGGACCGGGCTGCCCGTCCCGCCGCCCGCCTCAGATCGGCTGATGCCGCCCTAGCCCAGCAGCTCCTCCACCACCGCGGCGAGGCCGTCCTCGCTGTTCGGGGGCGCGGTGATGTCCGAGGCCGCCTTGACCTCGGGTATGGCGTTGCCCATGGCCGCGGAGACGCCGCAGGCCCTGAGCATCGCGATGTCGTTGGTGCTGTCGCCGAAGCAGAGTATGTTCTCAAGGCCGAAGCCGTAGAGCTCAGCGATCTCCCTGAGGCCGTTCGCCTTAGAGGTGTCGCCTCCTCCTATCTCGAGGCTGAAGCTCTGCGAGAATACGACGCTCAGATCCCTCAGCGAGCTCAGATAATTATAGTAAGCCTGCTTGACCTCCAGATCCGCGAAGAGCAGCATTATGTTCTCGAGCTCGTCCCTGTGCTCTCGCATGAGGGCTTCGAGGTCGGCGACCGGCCTGCGCGTGGTCCTCACATACTCGCGGCGCCTCTCGTCGCGCACGAAGTAGGGGAGCTTCTCCAGCCCGGACTCGGCGATGTAGCCGTTCCCGCCGAAGAATATCTCGCAGATGACCGCGTCGTCCATCAGCGCGCTGACAGCGGGCTCGAGCGCCTCCCACCTGATGAGGCTCTCGAAGAGCTTCTCGCCCCCGGGGAGCCTGACGACGCAGGCGCCGTTGGAGGTGACCGCGTACCTGGCCTCTATCGAGGGAAGATCCTTGGGCAGCGCTGTGAAGACCCGCCCCGTCGCTGGAACGAGTATATATCCCGCCTCCGCCGCCCTGTTGAGGACCTCGATGGTGCGCTCTGAAAGACGGCTCTCCCTGTTGAGCAGGGTGCCGTCAAGGTCGAAGGCTATGATCTTTATCTTGTCTTTCTGTTCTTGGGTGAGAAACATGGTCTTTACTATATAGAATGAAAGCCGCGCATAGCGCGTAGAATTAAATCCCCGCGCCCGCGCGGCCCGGCGCCTAGACCTCCGTCCCGCTTCCGAGCTCGAGCTGCTCGGCGCCCGCGGGCATGGTGAGCTGGCCGTCCCCTGCGAGGATCTCTGCGTCCTCGATCTCCGGAAGGCCGTCGAGGCTCTCAAAGCCGAAGAGCTCCAGGAACTGCCTCGTCGTGCCGTAGAGTATCGGGCGCCCTATAGCCGCGCTCCTGCCCCTCTCCTCCACGAGGCCGCGCCTCATGAGTCCCTCGAGCACGCGGTCTGAGCGTATGCCGCGGATCTGGTCGATCTCGCTCTTGGTGACGGGCTGCTTGTAGGCTATCACGGCGAGCACCTCGAGCGCCGCCTGGCTGAGCCTCTTCTCCCTGACGGGGGTAACGAAGCGGGTTATGTAATCGTCGTTCTCGGGATCGGTGCAGAGCCTGAAGGCCTTGTCCGCCTCGGCGATCCTGATGCCGCCGCCGCGCTCGTCGTACTCCGCCTTGAGCTCGCGCATTATCCTGAGCATCTCAGCCGGGGTTATGTCGAAGAGCTCCGCCGCGGCCTTCGCCTCGAGCGGTTCGCCCCAGACGAAGAGCAGCGACTCGAGCGCCGATTTTATCTTCTGGTCTGTCATATCTCATCCTCCGCGGGGATATTCTTCGGTATTACCCTGATGTCCGAGTAGCGCTCCCTCTGCTCCGCATCTATCCTGCCCTCGCTGAGGAGCTCGAGCAGCGACATGAAGGTGATGACCCTGCCGTAGACGGAAGGATCGCTCTCGATCATCTCGGAGAACATCATGCTCTTTCTTCCGCGCAGCATCGTCCTGATCTGTACGCTGCGCTCCTCTATGCTCTGCCTGTCACGGCGGGCCCTCTCGTAGGTCCTGCGCATCTCGTCGAGACGCCTCCTCCTGAGAAGGAAGGCCTCGAAGGCCGCGACGAACTGCTCGGTGCTGCTCTTCAGGAGCTCGTCCTCCTCGCCTGTCCAGGCAGAGAGGTCCTCCTGCGGCTTGAAGCGCACGTGCTGCATGAGCTCCTCGCGCTCCTGAAGCATCGATGCCGCCTCCTTGAAGCGCTTGTACTCGAGTATGCGCTGGACGAGGGCCTTGCGCGGGTCCTCGGGCTCGCCGGTCTCGGGGTCTATGGTCTCGCTCGGTATGAGCATGCGGCTCTTGATGTCGATGAGCTCGGCCGCGAGCACCATGAACTCCTGGGCAAGCTCAAACCGGGCATTCTTCATGTCCGAGACGTATTCCAGGTATTGAGCTGTGATCTCCGATATGCGGATGTCGTAGACGCTCATCCTCGCGTGCTCTATCAGATAGACGAGCAGGTCGAAGGGGCCCTCGAAGACATCCAGCCTTACGATGTAACTCATGCGTGTATCATAACATACGAACGCGCCCGAAAGCAAAGAAAAGCCCCGGCGCTGCCGGGGCCTGACAGTCTCTGAAGAATTATTCCTTCTTCTCCGCCACCGAGATCCTCACGAGCGCCCTGCGGCGCTTGGCCTCGAAGAGCTTTCGCTCCGCTTCGGTGATATCCTCGGACGCGAGCTTTTCCTCGGCGCGCTTCAGCGCGGCCTTCGCCCTCGGAAGGTCGATCTCGTCCTTCCACTCGAAGGTCGTGGTGATAACGCTCACGACGTTGTCCGCGACGGTGATCATGCCGCCTATGCAGGCAGCGTAGCGCTTTTTGCCCTCGAACTGCACGGCGCACTCGCCCATGCCGATAGCCGCGGCGTAGGCTATGTGGTTGGGAAGTATGCCGACGTCCCCGCCGGTGGTCCTCAGCCTTATGAACTCCGCCTCGCCGTCGAAGAGACAGCCGTCGGGGCATACTATGGTGAGCTTGAAGCTACTCATTGGAAGAGGCTCCTTTTGCCTTCTCGCGGACCTCGTCGATGGAGCCCGCGAAGAGGAACGCGGACTCGGGCAGGTCGTCGCACTTGCCGTCGAGGATCTCGCGGAAGCTCCTGACGGTCTCGGAGAGCGGGACGTACTTGCCGCTCATGCCGGTGAACTGCTCGGCGACGTGGAAGGGCTGCGAGAGGAAGCGCTGTATCTTCCTGGCGCGGTTTACGGCGAGCTTGTCCTCGTCGGAGAGCTCGTCCATGCCCATGATCGCGATGATGTCCATCAGTTCCTGGTACCGCTGCAGGATGCGCTGGACTTCCTTGGCGACCTCGTAATGCTCCTTGCCCACGACGCTCGGGCTCAGGATGCGGCTCGTGGAATCCAGGGGGTCCACCGCGGGATAAATGCCCTGGGAGGCGATCGAGCGGGACAGGACCGTCGTCGCGTCCAGGTGGGCAGAGGTCGTCGCCGGGGCGGGGTCCGTCAGGTCGTCCGCGGGAACGTAAACCGCCTGCACGGACGTGATGGAACCGT
>JAEENW010000126.1 GCA_016283945.1 Bacillota bacterium | reverse complement strand
TAATGGCTTCCTTCATATTGGGACCCCTTTCCTTGAACCGGGAAAACTGCGGGTTATCTGATTTTATGAATTGTTCCTGCTTATAATTAGATTTTACTGTTACTTGCCTAATTTGAATAATATCAAATATTGTATATCTTCATACCGTTAACAGTATGTGAGTGCGCGACCGCGCCCGGGACTTGCACTAAGCGCGGCTGCGCCCGAGATCCGTCATAAGCATTCCCGCGCCTGTCACGGAGCCGGGCGCGGGGTCATGACGTAGATGTCCGCCGTGCCCTCCGTCCCGTTGAAGGCACCGACGAAGGAGCCGCCCCAGGTGAAGAGGTTCTCGCTCTCGCCGACCATGGGGACCTTTATCCTCGCCAGCAGCGTCCCGTCCCAGCCGAAGACGTAGATCCAGTTTAGATCCGGGCCTGTGCGGAAGAAGTAGATCAGATCGTCGTCGCACTCGAGGCCCTGCTTCACAAAGCCCGGCACGCCCGGAAGCTCCTTCACGGGCCGGAACTCCTCGTCCAGGAGGACCAGGTCGTAGCTGAGGCTCTTCCCCGCGACGTACAGCCCCTTGTCAGCGTCGTACGCCAGGCTGAAGTGCCTCTGCGGCGTGTCGAGCCTGCCGGTGAGCTCCAGGCTGTCCGGATCGACGAAGGAGACCCTCTGCGGCTCCACGTCGCAGTGCGAGATCACGAGCCTGCGCTTCTTTGTGTCGCAGACGAGGTCGTTCGCGTGATTCATGAAGAGCGGGCCGCTGCGCTTCACGAGCTCCCAGCTCCCGAGCCGGAACTTGTAAATGCGGCTCTCCGCGCTCTCCGACGGGCCCGAGCTCACCATGACGAAATAGGCGAAGCTGCCGTCGCTTCCGCCCCCCTGCATGT
Organism: Bacillota bacterium; assembly: GCA_016283945.1. Classification (GTDB taxonomy): domain Bacteria; phylum Bacillota; class Clostridia; order Peptostreptococcales; family Anaerovoracaceae; genus RGIG2707. The sequence continues at coordinate 4,251 of JAEENW010000126.1, read as the reverse complement.
TCCAGCGCCTGCCGTCCCGCATCCTCGGGATGCTACAGACCTTCTCCATGCTGACTTCTATGACCGGAGCCGCATCAGCGGGGTCTCCCTTCCCGGGCTCCGCCGGGGCGAACGCCGCTCCCGCCGGCCTCAGCGCGGCTTCCGCGAGCTCCTTCACGACGCGGCTTACTTCTGTCATCATAGCTCTGCGCCTTCCTTTCCGCCTTCATTTTAACGCCGGCCAGCGCGGCTGTAAAAAACGCCGGACGGTATACATTCATACCGCCGGCGATATGGTATTTTCGCGGTTGTATTCTCCCGAAAGTTATGCCAATATATACGCAGGAGGGAGACCGATGGAACTTCTGCAGCTGAGATATTTCCAGAAGGTGGCCGAGCTCGAGAGCGTGACCAAGGCCGCCAGATACTTTTCCATCCCGCAGCCGTCGATGTCGCAGGCGATAGGAAGGCTCGAGCGGGACCTGAACACGCGACTCTTCGAGCGCCGCAACGGCAAGCTCTTTCTGAACGAGAAGGGGCGCGCGTTCCTCGAGGCCGTCGAGAGGTCGCTGCAGGAGCTCGACAACGGGATGGCGACGATCACCGGAGACGCCGGAAAGATCTCCGGCCCGATCAACATCAAGGTGATGGAGAACCACCGCTTCATACTCGCGAGCATACCGAAATTCGCGAAGATGTACCCGGACGTGAGGATCTCCGTTTCCCACGGCTATTACGAGGACCAGGACGTCTCCTACGACCTTTGCATATCCTCGAAGCCCTCGTACAAGCACATGACGGCGTCCGTCCCGCTCATCCGAGAGAGGGTCGTGCTCGCGGTGCACGAGGATCATCCCTTCGCCAGCCGCGAGGCGGTCAGCATAGCGGACCTGCAGGGGCAGAAGCTCATAAGCCTTCCCGCCCCCACGGAGCTCTACGAGCAGACGCTCAAGCTCTGCCGCGCGAGGGGCTTCGAGCCGCTGATCCCCATAATCTGCGACGACCCCTACTTCGTTAGGAAGTACGTCTCGGAGAACATGGGCATCGCGCTGGCGCCCTCGATCTCGTGGCAGGGGCGCTTCAGGGCGAATACCGTGCTGGTGCCGGTGGTCTCGCCCGAGATCTACATATCCTCATACCTGATATGGGACGACGCGCACTACGAATCCCCCGCGGTGCTCAGGTTCAGGGACTTCCTCCTGGCGGAGGCGAAGCAGTTCTCAGACCCGGAGCTGGGCTGAGGCGGGGCGCGGGATCTGGCGGGAACGCGCGCGGCCGACGCGGGGATCCGGCGGAATGCCCTGCCCGGGCGCGGATCGGAGGCACAGTTCATTCACAGTCAACAGACGCTTTAAAAGATATATAAGGAGAGACCATGGAACTGAAAAACGCTAAGATCAACTTCCTCGGCGACAGCATCACCGAGGGCCACGGCGTCGAGCCGGAGGAATGCTTCGTCAGCCTGATCGCCGCGAAGAACGGCGCGCTGTGCCGCAACTACGGAATAGGCGGGACCAGGATCGCCAGGCAGCGCATCCCCTCCGCCGAGTCGAAGTGGGACAAGGACTTCTGCGGGAGGTTCGACGTGATGGAAAAGGATGCCGACGTCGTTGTCGTCTTCGGCGGCACGAACGACTTCGGCCACGGCGACGCGAGGCTCGGAAACCCCGGCGACACCGATCTCTACTCCTTCTACGGGGCGCTGGACACGCTCTATGGCGGTCTCGCGAAGCTCTACCCGCTATCCTGGATCGTCATAATGACCCCGCTGCACAGATACGACGAGACCTGGCCTGTGAGCCCGAGCGGCTTCTACAGGACCTTCCCGATGACCGACTACATCGCGGCCATCAGGGAGACCGCCGAGCGCTACAGCTTCCCCGTGCTCGACCTCTACGCGGCTTCAGGCCTGCAGCCCGCCGTGCCCGAGATCAACGAGCGCTTCTTCCTGGACGGGCTCCATCCGAACCCGGCCGGACACCTGCTGCTCTCCGAGCAGATCGGGGACTTCCTGAAGGCTCTCCCCGAGCGCAGGAGGCTGCTGGGGTAAAAACTCTATACTTCAAAAGTAAATCAAATACACGTCGTTGACACACAGTAAAGGAGTGCTGCTATGAAACTATCAAAAGACATGGAGAACTACGCCGCGTCCAGCGAACAGGAGGCTCTGGCTGTTCTCCGGGAACTGGTCGTGATCCCTGCTCCTTCCCACCACGAAGATCAGAGGGCGGCTTTCATTAAGAAATGGTTTGAAGATAATGGCATAAGCGATGTCATCATCGATCCTGCATTGAACGTCGTATGCAGATATAACGTCACGGATGACAACGACCTTGTGATGTTCATGGCTCACACGGACACCGTGTTCCCTGCGGAGACGAAACTGGAGGTAACGGAAAAGGACGGCAAATGGTACTGTCCGGCAATCGGAGATGATACAGCGCAGCTGGTAAATCTGATGATCGCCGCAAGATACTTTGTTCAGAACAAGATCCGCGCCAAGACAGGCATACTGTTCGTCGCCAATTCCTGCGAGGAAGGTCTTGGAGATCTCAAGGGGAGCCGTAGGCTGAACAGAGACTACGGAAACAGGCTGAAGGCTGTCATCAGCTTCGACGCTCCTGATATCGATTATGTCATGAACACCGCTATCGGGTCTCATCGTTACAGGATAAGCCTGAAGACTGAGGGCGGTCATTCATTCGCGGATTTCGGAAACATGAATGCCATCAGATACGCGGCGTCACTGATAGATACGCTCTACACAGTCAAGGTGCCTGTCGACGGAGACAGCACCACTACGTACAACGTGGGGACGATAAGCGGTGGCCAGTCGGTGAACTCCATAGCGGCGGCTTGTGAATTCCTTTACGAGTACCGTTCAACCAGCAAGAAGCTGCTCCTGCAGATGGAAAAGATTTTCTATAAGCTTATCGATACGTACAGAGAAATGGGTGTAGATATAGAGGTCTCCAGAGTCGGTGAGCGCCCGTGCATGGGAGACGTAGACCCCGAATCGCAGGCGGCGCTTTCAAAGATCGTCGAGGATTCGGTAAGAGAGATAGTCGGAAAAGAGCCTAGATATATGCCCGGCTCCGGAGACGCCAACATCCCGCTGGACAATGGCATCCCTGCGCTCCAAGCAGGGGGAGTCCATACGGACGGCGCACACAAGCTCACAGAATGGATAGACCCATCTTCTATGTTGACCGGCATTCGGCATGAGATGAATGTAATGGCGCATTTCTTTGAACTGTAATGCGCCTGTCATCAACCTGATAGCAATAGATTTATAATGGGAGCGCTGCAGCCGGATCCGACTGCAGCGCTCTCATATTACGCTAAAAAAACCGCGGCAGTCCGGATATGCGAAACATGCCGCCTCCCGCAGAGCACCCCTGCGACCAGTTCACATCCACTTTTTCTTCTTGAACCAGATTATGCAGGCGGCGGCAATCAGTACGCAGACCGCGAGCACCGCGGGGTAGGCCCAGACGTAATTGAGCTCGGGCATGTAGCGGAAGTTCATGCCGTACCAGCCCGTTATCAGCGTCAGCGGCATGAAGATCGAGGTGATGACCGTCAGGTAGGTCATGATGTGGTTCTGCCTTATGTCGATCTGCGACTGCACGAGCTCCCTGAGCTGGCCGACGTGGTCGCGCAGGGATGTCGCGCGGTCCTGCAGCCTCACGACCCTGTCCGTGAAGAGGCGGAAATACCTCTCGCCCGACTCGCGGAAGAAGCCGTTCTCGTTCTCCTCGAGCTCCTGCCCGAGGTCGATGAGCTCCTCGTAGAAGAGCTGAAGCTCGTTGAGCGCGCCGCGGGTGGTGCTGAGCTCAGCCGGAAGGTCCTCGATCTCCCCGGAGAGTATCCTCTCCTCCATGGAATCCAGCTTCTTTTTGAAGTCCTCGAGCACGCGCAGGTCCGGCTCGATGACTCCCTCGAGCAGATCGTAGATGAAGCGCTCGAGCCCCGGCTCCCGCCAGCGCCTCGTGCGCATTATCTCCTCGGAAAGCTTCAGAGCAAAGCCTTCATCGTCTATTACCGCTATACCCTTTTCGTCCAGCGCGAAGGCGAAAAACTGCCCTCCGGCGGCCGGCTTCTCCCTCTCGGGGACGAAGATCCCGCCGGTCAGCGCGTCGAAGCTGACGAACGCGCGTGTCTCGGTGCGGTCGCTCAGATCGAGCTCGATATCCATGGGCATGTCGAACAGCGCCTTCTTCTCTTCCCACTCGGCGGAGCTCATGAAGGCGGCATACTGCCCGCCTCCGC
>JAEENW010000125.1 GCA_016283945.1 Bacillota bacterium | reverse complement strand
CGATGATGCTGGCGGTGAGGATCTCCCAGCCCTTTCCCCTGTGCGAGTTCGCCCTGTGCGTGCGCACGGTGAGCACTGTGTTGAGCAGGAGTACGCCCTGCTCCGCCCAGCTCTGCAGATAGCCCGTCCCTGCCGGCTCGATGCCGAGGTCGGAATAGAGTTCCTTGTAGATGTTCACGAGCGAGGGAGGGATCTGCACCCCGGGCTTGACGGAGAAGCACATCCCGTGTGCCTGCCCCGGCTCGTGGTAGGGGTCCTGACCGAGTATGACGGCCTTGACCCCGCTGTAGGGCACCGCCTTGAGGGCGTTGAATATGTCGTTCATGTCGGGATAGATGTCCTTCGAGCGGTCGCCGCGGCTCCTCGCCGCCATCTCGGCGGAATACTCGTCCCTCAGGAACTCCCTGAGCTTGAGATAGTATTCTTTTTTGAACTCGCCCGCGAGGAGCGCGTCCCAGTCGTTGCCTATATTGACTCCCATAGAGCCTCCCGTCTGCCCGCGCGGATCATCTGCGCCTATTCGTCCAGGATGAAGTCCCTGATGATGGCGTATACGGCTTCCTTGCCCTTCTCGTTGAGGATCTCGTGCCTCATGTTCTCGAAAAGCATGAGGCTCACCTCATCCGCTCCGGCCTCCTGAAGCCTCTCGCAGACCTCGGCGGGACCCTTGCCGTAGTCGCCCACGGGGTCCTCCCAGCCGGAGACTATGAGTATCGGCTTGTCCTTGGGGACGGCCTGATACCAGGCGTCCTCCCCTATGTACTCGATCATGGTGAGCAGGTCTGCGTAGCCGGCCGCGGTGAAGGGGAAGCCGCAGAGCGGATCCGCCATGTACCTGTCGACCACCGACTCGTCGGTGCTGAGCCAGTCGTAGGGGGTCCTGGGATCGGCGATGTGCTTGGTGTATGAGCCGAAGGCCATGCCGTCCATCATCTTGCTGTGGGAGCGCGGTCCCTTGAGCTTGGCGGTGAGCTGCGCGGCCTTGATGCCGGCGGAGGCGGCCTTGTTGGAGCCGCAGGTGCCCATGATGATGAAGCCGGCGGCGTCCCTTCCGTACTCTGCCATCCAGCACCTGAGCATGAAGGAGCCCATGCTGTGGCCCATCACGGTGACGGGGATCCCGGGATACTTATCGCGGAGTATCGCGTTCATCTTCTCCTCGTCGTCCCTGATCAGCTTCCAGCCGTCCCTGTCGGCGAAGTAGCCCAGGTCCTCGGGACCCTTCGCGGTCCTGCCGTGGCCGAGGTGGTCGTCGCCCGCGACGGCTATGCCGAAGCCGTTCAGGTACTGAGCGAAATCCCCGTAGCGGTCAACGTACTCGGACATGCCGTGGATGACCTGCAGGACCGCCTTTACGGGCTGCCCCTCAGGCTCCCAGAGCGTCCATTTGATCGAGTTTACGCCGTCGGAGCTTGGAAATTCGTGTTCGCTTCTCATGTTCTGCCTCCCTATCTTCTCAGCATGTCGATGAGATACTGTCCGGTGTATGAGCTCGCGACCCTGGAGACGTCCTCCGGGGTGCCCTGAGCGACTATCTGCCCTCCCCTGAAGCCTCCGTCGGGGCCGAGGTCTATGATGTGGTCGGCGGTCTTGATGACGTCGAGATTGTGCTCGATGACTATGACCGTGTTGCCCGCGTCCACGAGCCTCTGCAGCACGTCGATGAGCTTGTCGACGTCGGCGAAGTGCAGGCCGGTAGTGGGCTCGTCGAGTATGTAGACGGTCTTTCCGGTGCCGCGCCTTGAGAGCTCCGTCGCGAGCTTGATCCTCTGCGCCTCGCCGCCCGAGAGCTGGGTCGAGGGCTGGCCGAGCTTGATGTAGCCTAGCCCGACCTGCTGCAGGGTGCGCACGTACCTGGAGATCGCCGGGATGTTCTCGAAGAAGTCCATGGCCTCGTCGACGCTCATGTCCAGCACGTCGTAGATGTTCTTTCCCTTGTAGCGCACCTCGAGGGTCTCGTGGTTGTAGCGCTTTCCGTGGCAGACCTCGCAGGGCACGTAGACGTCGGGGAGGAAGTTCATCTCGATCTTGATGATGCCGTCGCCCGAGCAGGCCTCGCAGCGGCCGCCCCTGACGTTGAAGCTGAAGCGCCCCGGCCCGTAGCCGCGCATCTTGGCGTCCGGCGTCTGGGCGAAGAGGTTCCTTATGGCGGTGAACATGCCCGTGTAGGTCGCCGGGTTGCTCCTCGGCGTCCTCCCTATGGGCGACTGGTCTATGTCTATGACCTTGTCTATGTACTCGAGCCCCGTGACCTCGCGGCAGGCGCCGGGCTTTGCCTTTGCCTTGTACATCTGCTGAGCGAGGGTCTTGTAGAGTATCTCGTTGATGAGCGAGGACTTGCCCGATCCGGAGACTCCGGTCACGCAGATGAACTTGCCCAGCGGGAACTCCACGTCTATGTCCTTGAGGTTGTTGGCGCTCGCGCCGCGCACCCAGATGGAGCTGCCGTTGCCTGGGCGCCTGAACTCGGGGACTCTGATCTTCTTTTTGCCCGAGAGATACTGCCCCGTGATGGACTCCTCGCAGTTCTTGACGTCCTCGATCGTGCCCTGGACGACGAGCCTTCCGCCGGCCTCGCCGGCTCCGGGCCCTATGTCTATGATCTGGTCCGCGGCCTCCATGGTCTCCTGGTCGTGCTCGACGACTATGAGGGTGTTGCCGAGGTCCGTGAGGCTCCTCAGAGCCTGCAGGAGCTTGCGGTTGTCCTTCTGGTGCAGTCCTATCGAGGGCTCGTCGAGTATATACATGACGCCGACGAGGGATGAGCCTATCTGCGTCGCGAGCCTTATGCGCTGCGACTCTCCGCCGGAGAGCGAGGCCGAGGCCCTGGCCAGCGTGAGGTAGTCGAGGCCGACCTCGGTGAGGAAGCTGAGCCTCGCGCGGATCTCCTTGAGTATGAGCCTCGCGATGGACATCTCCTTCTCGCTGAGCATCGAGGGGAGCTTCTCCGTGAAGGCGAGCGCGTCGCTCACCGACATCTCGGTGAACTCGATGATGTTCTTTCCGCCGACGGTGACGGCGAGTATCTCGTC
>JAEENW010000124.1 GCA_016283945.1 Bacillota bacterium | reverse complement strand
GGGAATGATGAGCGGCCTGCTCTGCGGCCTGTCCGCGCAGGACTCCGCGGCAAGAGCCCTCGCATGCGGAGCTCTCACCTCCGCCACCCCCCTTACGATCGACCCCGCGCTCAGCGCGGCCGCGATAGACAAGCTTATCCAAACATCTGAGATACATCTGGAGGTAATCTAATGGACACAGTCATCAATCTCGACAAGGCTAAGGAGATACTCGACAGCGGAGTAGGCAAGGCCCAGGACATGCTCAAGGACAACGAGCAGATCAACAAGCTCCTCGCCCAGATCAACGCCAAGCTCGCCGAGTACCCCGTGCTCGCTGAGACCGTCAAGGACATTCCCGTGATGGTCAATATGGTCAAGGACTACATCACCAAGGAGTATACCGTGGTCTCCCCGAAGGTCGTCGCCTCTCTCGTGAGCGCCTTCCTCTACCTCGTGAGCCGCAAGGACCTCATCAACGACAGGATCCCCGTACTCGGACTCCTCGACGACATCGCCGTGATCGGCCTCGCCGTCAAGTTCTCCGAGCCCGAGCTCAGAGCCTACAGCGAGTGGAAGTCCGCCAAGATGAGCGCCGCTGCCGTCGAGACCGAGGCCGAAGAGGCGTAGGGACCGGCGCATCCGGAAATACAGAACGCACTGAAAAAGACCCCGCGCGGCACGCGGGGTCTTTTGATTGAAAACAGTAAAGCAGGCTCAGCCGAGCTCGGAGAGCTTCTTCGCGATCTTCGCGGCGCAGCGGGCGTTGTTAAGCGCGAGCTGAACGTTGGACTTGAAGGACTCGCCTCCAGTGAGGTCCTTTACGGTCGCTAGAAGGAACGGAGTGATGTTCTTTCCGCGCACTCCGGCCTCGTCGGCCATCGCGAGCGCTTTAACGATCACCTTCTCCATCTCGTCGAAGTCCTGGGCGTACTCTTCGGGGACGGGGTTGCCTATGAGCGCTCCGCCCTTGAGGCCGAGATCCCACTTGGTCTTGAGTATCCTCGCGATCTCCTCCTCGTCTTTTGCGGCGTAGTCCACGCCGAAGCCGCTCTTCCTGCAGAAGAACGCAGGGAAGTCGGAGGTCCCGTTGCCTATGACAGGGACTCCCATGGTCTCGAGGTACTCGAGGGTGCGGCCTATGTCAAGGATCTGCTTGGCGCCGGCGCACACCACGGCGACCGGAGTGTTCGCGAGCTCCTGCAGGTCGGCGGAGATGTCCATGGTGTTCTCGCCATTCCTGTGTACCCCGCCGATGCCGCCGGTGGCGAAGATCCTGATGCCGGCCATCTGGGCGCACATCATGGTCGACGCGACGGTGGTAGCTCCGGTCTTTCCGGAGGCGACGTAGATCGCGAAGTCCCTGCGCGATACCTTGCCGACGTTCTCGGCACGGCACATGATCTCCAGCTCCTCCTCGGTGAGGCCGGCCTTGATCCTGCCCCCGACTATCGCCATGGTGGCGGGCACGCAGCCCTCCTCCCTGATGACCTTCTCCACCTCAGCCGCGAAGCCGAGGTTCTCGGGATAGGGCATCCCGTGACTCAATATGGTGCTCTCCAATGCCACGACAGGAACACCGGAGGCGAGGGCCTCCCTCACCTCCGGCGCGATGTCGAGATAACTTTCGTATCCCATCATTCCGTTCACTTTCTAGATCCTGGCGACTCCGGTCTCTCTGGCGGTCTTGGCGACGGCAGCGGCTACGGTGCCGGCTACTCTCTCGTCGAAGGCCGCGGGGATGATGTACTCCTCATTGAGCTCCTCGTCGCTTACGAGGGAAGCGAGGGCCTCGGCGGCCGCGAGCTTCATCTCCTCGTTGATCTGGCTGGCTCTTACGCTGAGCGCGCCCTTGAAGATGCCGGGGAATACGAGAACGTTGTTGATCTGGTTGGGGAAGTCGCTCCTTCCGGTGGAGATGATCCTGGCTCCGCCTGCCTTGGCCTCGTCCGGCATGATCTCAGGAGTCGGGTTGGCGAGAGCGAAGATGATGGCGTCCTTGCTCATTCTCTTGACCATGTCAGCGGTCATGACGTTGGGAGCGGAGACTCCGATGAACACGTCGGCTCCGTCGATGACGTCGTCGAGCTTGCCCTGCAGCCTGTCGGGGTTGGTGATCTCAGCCATCTCCTCGAGGTTGAAGTTCATCCTGACGGTCCTGCCCTTGAATACGGTGCCGGTCCTGTCGATCATGATGATGTTCTTGGCGCCGGCCCTGATGAGGAGCCTGGCGATGGCGGAGGCGGCAGCGCCCGCGCCGTTGATGACGATCTTGAGGTCGGGCAGCTTCTTGCCGACGATCTTCAGAGCGTTGGTGAGTCCCGCGAGAACGATGACGGCGGTGCCATGCTGGTCGTCGTGGAATACGGGGATGTCGCACTTCTCCTTGAGCTTTCTCTCGATCTCGAAGCACCTGGGCGCCGCGATATCCTCGAGGTTGATGCCTCCGAAGGATCCGGAGAGGAGATATACGGTGTTGACGAACTCATCGACGTCCTGGGTCTTGACGCAGAGAGGAATGGCGTCTACGCCGCCGAAGGACTTGAAGAGCACGCACTTGCCCTCCATTACGGGCATACCGGCCTCGGGGCCGATGTTTCCGAGTCCGAGGACCGCGCTTCCGTCGGTGATGACCGCTACGAGGTTGTGCCTCATGGTCAGCTCATAGGAGAGCGAGGGGTCATCCTTGATGGCGAGGCAGGGAGCCGCAACGCCCGGGGTATAGGCGAGGGAGAGGTCCTCCTTGCTGTTTACAGGTACTTTGGATACCACGGAGAGCTTGCCCTTCCATTCTCCGTGAAGCCTGAGAGATTCCTTTGCGTAATCCATTGATCTTCTCCTTGTAGTTTTATATAAGCATTGTTGATATCAGCAGCTTCGACCCGAAAGGTCATTAGTCAATAGATTATATCTTTAATGCCGAAAACTTGTCAAGGAATCATCCCATTGATAGGCCGCCGTCCTGCTGAACTCCCTCAGCTCCGCGAAGGGCAGCCTGAACAGGTCGCTCCCCGTCCGGGTGACCGTGAAGACCACAGAGGGTATACCCTCCGCCAGACCGTATTCAGCGCAGCCCGAGTAGCCCTTCTCGTCGTCGAAGATGACCATACCCGAGCTGAGCACGCAGTCCCCGAAGGCCGGAGTGCGCATCGCCTTCATGAGCAGAAGGTCGCTCACGTCCTCGGCAGCCCTGCGGTCTATGACCGTAAATCCCCTGCTGTAAGCCTCAGGATCGACCGACAGAGCCGCGGCGGCCGCGCAGTCCTCCGCGAGGTACTTTAGCCTCGCCTGCATCTTTACGTAGGCGTTAAGATCCGCCGCGTAGGCCGCGAAGCTGAGCAGCACCGTCAAAAGCGCAAGAAAGACCACGAAGACCTTCATCTCAGCCTCTCGCTGGCGCCCCAGCTCTCCACGGTGTAGCTGTAGCTGTCGTCGGCGCGCACCCCGAAGAGGCTCTTTCCGGCCATCACCCTGCCTATGGGCACCCTCACCCTGATGTGCACGAGCCCTCTCTCGGGGTCGGACGCCGTCCCTGTCCTGTAGCGGACGCGGTCGGTAGCCTCGATCTCTATCTGCGAGGGCTCTACGCCAAGGGAGGAGCTTATCCTCTCCTTCAGCCTGGCCAGGTTGGCCTCGGTGAAGCAGCCGTCCTGCCTCGCCTCCTCCTTGGAGAGATAGACGCAGTCGGTTAGTATGCCTATCCTCGACGAGTTGATCTGATCCAGCGTGAACTGCGCGAAGAACACCAGCATTATCGGCAGCACCGCCATCAATACTATGAACTGCTTCATCTCCCCGCCCTCAGTAGTCCTGGACCGTCCTGTACCTTATCTCGTTCTCCCAGAAGCCCCTCAGGCCGCTGTAGACGCTCCCCTCTCCGGGTCCCGCGATGATGTCGAAGAGGAATATCCCGAGCAGTATGGAGGCGATCATGATTATGAGATGCTTCATGCCGCCCTTCCCTCCTCCAGCGCCTGCGACGAGTAGATACCGTTGAGCTCGCGGAGCTTCTCGTCCACCGTGCCCTTCATGGTAGTAGCGTCGTTTCTGAAGCCCAGTATCATGCTCGCGATGAAGATACCGAGTATGACCGTGCTGATGAGCACTATAAGCTGTTTCATAGCGCACCTCCTTTCCATTTTGTGGAAATAAAATAACATGCCCGAAAGCAGGTTTCAAGCATGTTTTTCCAGTATTGTAAAATATTATAATATCAGTTCTTCGAGCGCTTTACGGCATAGGGGGGCGGGCTGACCCGCCGGCGCCTCAGGCGAATGCCCGCGCACAGACTACAGCTCCAGCTCCACCCACTCGGCGTTTCCGAGCTCGACGCCCGGAGCCCCGCTCATCTCTAGGGCGCTGTAGATCGTCCCCGCGTGGCTCACGCAGGCCACCTTTTTCCCGGGATGGTCGCGCTTGAGCATCTCGAGGAAGCTCCTTATCCTGTCCTCTACTTCGTGGAATTCCTCTCCGCCTTCAGGGGTGCTCTGATACTCCAGGAGCCTGCGGCTGTCGTCGTAGAGCTTGCCCTCCCAGACGCCGAGGCCCCTCTCGATGAGCCTGTCGTCGATGACGGGATCGAGGTAAGGAAACATTATCTTCGCGGTCTGCCTCGCCCTCATCAGATGAGAGCAGAAGCAGATGTCGACGTCCTTCGGAGCGGTCTTCGCGGCGGCCTCGGCCTGGTCAAGGCCGCGGCTGCTCAGCGGGGTGTCGATGGAGCTGCCCTGTATGATGCCTATGCGGTTGGCCTCGCTCTGGCCGTGCCTGACGAATATGACCTTCATCATCGCCCCTCCTCCGGGAAGAGCCTGAGAGCGGTCGGGGAGACCGCGATGCCTCCCTGCCCCGTCTCCCTGAGTCCGGGAGGAAGCTGTGCTCCGACCTCCTTCATCGCGTCTATGACCTCGTCGGGCGGGATCCTCGACGTGATCCCGGCGAGAGCCATATCCGCCGCTGAGAGCGCGTTCATGGCGCCCGCGACGTTGCGCTTGACGCAGGGGACCTCGACGAGGCCCGCGACCGGGTCGCAGACCAGTCCCATCATGTTCTTGAGGGCCATCGCGACAGCGTTAGCCATCTGCTCGGGCGTCCCGCCGTGCAGGTAGACCAGGGCGGCCGCAGCCATTGCCGCAGCCGAGCCTACCTCGGCCTGGCAGCCGGCCTCGGCGCCCGATATCGACGCCCTCGTCGCTATGACGGCTCCGAAGCCCGATGCCACGTAGAGCGCCTTGATCAGGTCGTCGTCGCCGAGCTTCCTTCCGTGGGCGTAGGGAAGCAGCACCGCGGGGAGCACCCCGCAGGAGCCCGCCGTGGGCGCCGCGACTATCCTGTGCATGCAGGCGTTGCACTCGCTCACGGAGAGCGCGGTGGCGATGACGCTGGAGATGAACGGTCCGCAGATCGTGGTCCCGCGGTCCCTCGCCTCCTTCATGAGCTGGGCGTCCCCGCCCACTAGGCCGCTCGCGGACCTCTGCTCCGGATCGTAAGACCTGTAGCTCTCGAGCATGGCATCCAGGGTCGCGGACATCTTCGCCCACGACTCATCAATGCTGATGTTTGCTTCCTCGGAGGACGCCCTGAGGACGTACTCCCACATCTCCTCACCGCTCGCCGCGGCTTCCTTCAAAAGGCTCTCGACAGAATCGAAGACAGCCATGATACCTCCTTTTATGTTTCAAACGTTCGCGCCCGGATCCGCGCTCCCGCGGACTCAGCGCAGCGTGCTTCGCATGCGCCGTTCTGACGGCTTCCCGCGGCCTAAAGGTTGACCTTTCCTGCGCTGATTATGTCGGGGTTCTCCCTGATGGCCGAGATCATCTCCTCTGTGACCGGGGAGTCGCACTCTATGACCATGATCGCCTCGCGGCCGCGCGAGTTCCTCGTGACCTGGAAGGTCGCGATGTTAACGCCGGCGTCGGCGAGCAGATTCGACACCCAGGCTATGCTTCCCGGATTGTCGTGGTTCTGGATGATTATGGTCGGATACTCGGCTGTGAACCTGAGCTTCAGGCCGTTGATCTCGCGGACCTCGATCTTGCCGCCGCCGACGGACGCGCCTATCATCTCGAGTTTTCCGCCGTTCTCGCCGGTGAGCCTGAGGAGCACGCTGTTGGGATGAGCGCCGTCGAGCTTGACAGTGCCGAAGCTGAAGCTGAGCCCCTCCTTCTCCGCCTCGCTGAAGCTTTCCGGGATGCGGAGATCGTCGGGCTCCATGCCGAGCAGCCCCGCGACCAGCGCCCTGTCAGTGCCGTGGCCCTTTCCCGTCGCTGCGAACGAACCGTGCAGGAGGATCTGAGCCTCCGCGGGCTTTTCTCCGAGCATCTTGCGCGCGACGAGCCCTATCCTGCAGGCTCCCGCGGTGTGAGAGCTCGATGGGCCGACCATTATCGGCCCTATGAGATCGAAAATGTTCAAGATACGCCTCTTTTCTGAACCGCTTTGATGTTCCCGCCGCGGCTGCCTCAAGGGTGCCCGCAGGCGCCTTCCGGAATTATCCGCGCGAGAAAATGCGGCACGACTGACCAGGTCTTTGACCCCACACTCGCCTTTACCGGATTTTCCGAGGACTTACTTCTAAGCTATGCCATGATCACGGCCGCTTCCTGCGGACGCTTACGTGGGTCCCTTTGCCCATAGCTGGCCTGGACTTTCAACCTCAGACTCGTGCCGTCTACATTATACCGCATTTGTGGTGCGCGGGCGAGGATGATTTGCCGGAAGCCCGGACGGCGGGATCCGGTCCCGCTGCGCCCGGTGCGGTGACCCGCCCCTCCCGCTGCCGTGCGCGAACCGGAGCGATGTGACCGCGAACCGCGGATCATGGGCTTTTTTCGTCCTTGAAACGAAAACAAACATTGTTTTCAAGGAGCCTGCGGCGATATAATATATGTGCCGTGATAACGGCATCAGGGCTGTCATACGGGCGCTTTTAAGGGCGCCGGGGAGAAGGCATGTTATTCGCAAAAGGCATCGGCGCGCTGGTGGTGACGCTGGCGGTATTCACACTCTTTTCACTCGTTTTCCCCAAGGGAGACAAGGCAATGGGCGGTCTCGCGAACGCCGCGGTCGCCTCGTTCCTCGTAGAAGCCATACTCAAGCATATTCTTGGCGATTTCGCCGGGATAGGCTTTTTTTATGAGATAGGAAACCTCGCGGGATCCTACAGCGGCAGCGCCTCGGCGATCCTGGTCGGGCTCGCGCTCGGGATGGACCCGATATTCGCAGTGGTGGGAGGCATGGTCTGCGCCTCATTCGGTATACTTCCGGGCTTCATAGCAGCCTACGTCATGTTTTTCGTCCTGCAGATCACCAGGTACTTCCCGAACGGCACCGACAAGATCTTCGGCTCGCTGATCTCAGGCGCTGGCTATTACCTCATCGCGCGCACCATAGCGCCCTACATCACCGACGTCATAGCCCTCGTCGGAAGCGCCATCACCGCTGCCACGATGCAGTCGCCCGTGGTCATGGGCTTCCTGCTCGGCGGCATCATCAAGGTCGTCTGCACCTCGCCGCTCAGCTCCATGGCGCTCACCGCGATGCTCCAGCTCAAGGGCCTTCCCATGGGGATCGCCTGCATAGCCTGCTTCGGCGGAAGCTTCACCAACGGGATGATATTCCACAAGCTGCGCTTCGGAGACAAGGGCAACCTCATAGCCGTCATGCTCGAGCCCCTCACCCAGGCCGAGATCGTCACGAAGAATCCCCTGCCCATCTACGTGAGCAATTTCCTCGGGGGCGGGCTCTCCGGCCTCGGAGCCGCGATACTCGGGATAATCTGCGACGCGCCGGGAACCGCCTCGCCCATACCCGGAATGCTCGCGCCCTTCGCCTTCAACGCGCCGGGCAAGGTCGTCATCGCCCTCGCCGCCGCGGCTGTATGCGGAAGCTTCGCGGGATGGCTCGTCGGTTCGCTCTTCCAGAAGGCTGGATACAAGCAGGTCAAGTAAAACGTTCAGGCGCGGCACTGCCGCGCCTTTTATCATTCAGGAGGTATGAAATGAAGCTCGCAGAAGCTCTCCAGGAGAGAGCCGACCTCAACACCAGAATAGAACAGCTCAGGGACCGCGCGCAGAACAACGCGCTCGTTCAGGAGGGAGAAAAGCCCGCCGAGGACCCCAAAGCCCTCGTGAAGGAGCTCGATGAATGCCTCGACAGGCTCGAAAAGCTCATCGCCGCGATCAACCTGACCAACAGCGTCACCAAAGCCGGCGGAACCACCCTCACCGAGCTCATTGCAAGGCGCGACGTGCTCAAGCTCAAGCTCTCGGCCTACCGCGACATCGTCTACGTCGCAGGCCGCAGCGTGACCCGAGCCCGCGGAACCGAGATCAAGATCGTTCCCGTGCTCAAGGCCGCCGAACTGCAGAAGAAGGCCGACGAGCTCGCCAGGGAGATCCGCCTCACCGACAACCTCATCCAGCAGACCAACTGGACCGTGGATCTGATCGAGTAACAGCGCCGGGCGACCGCCTGCAGCCGCACATCGCGGCCGCCTTCGCGCGCAGTTCTCTGCGCCCGGCGGCTTTTAAAATCGAATACAGTTGAGTAGTCCCCTTAAGGAGCGTGCGTCACGCCCGCGGAAGGCGCATATTCCGCATGGCCTTCTGGCCGCTGCAGATGGTGGGCGTTCGGGCGCGCCCCGGAGTTCGAATCTCTTACTACAAAGCATGCCCCGACAGCGCATACACGCAATCTTACGCTTCACGCTTACTACCGGACGCAGGCCTCAGGGGACGAGGGTGGGAACGGGGATACATCTGCATATTGAAAGACCGCGCCTTATGGCGCGGTCTTTTGCTGAGATATGTGAGGCGCAGGCCGGACTCAGACACCGCGACGCGCGGCGCTGCCCTGCCTCAGACCTCGTAATCCTCGAGATCTATGCCCTTCTTCCTGGCGAGCTCGACCAGCTTCTCGTTCGAAGCCCTCTCGATGTCCCAGGCCTCTACGAGCATCGCGGGCATGCCCGATACCCCGCCCGCGTAGCTGTCCGCGGCGAGGTCCTTTCTGAGCCTGTCGATGTCGATGGTGATGGTATCTTTCTTCATGCGGGCACCTCTCAGGGCTGTTCATCCCTGTTCTGCTCGAACATCGCCCTCACGCTCGGGGCGTTTTTCGTTAGCCTTTTGATACTCAGATCCTCAGCCTTGTTGTTGGCGAGCCTGAGCTGGTTCTCAGAGGAGAGAAGAGCGTCCTTGGTCTTCTGAAGGTGTTCGATCGTCTTGTCGATCTCATCGATCGCGGTCTTGAACTTGCGGCTCGCGATGTCGTAATTGCGCGCAAATCCCTCCTTGAACGCCTGCATCTCGCTCTCGAAGTTCCTCAGATCGATCTGCTGGTTTCTCACGATCTGCAGTTCGCGCTGATACTGCAGAGAATTGAGCGCCGCGTTCCTGAGAAGTGATATCAGCGGGATGAAGAACTGCGGGCGTATAACGTACATCTTCGGATATCGGTATGAAACGTCTACTATCCCGTTGTTGTAATAATCGTTGTCGGCCTCCAGGAGCGATACGAGGACCGCGTATTCGCACTTCTTCTCATTGCGGTCCTTATCCAACTCCTTGAAGAAATCCTCATTCCTGTGCTTGGTGGCGGTGGTGTCCATCTCGTTCTTCATCTCGAACATAATGGAGATGAACTCTATCCCGTCCTTCGACTCTCTGAAGATGAAATCGCCCTTGCTCCCTGTCCTCGCGTCGTTATCCTTCTCGAAGTACGCCTCCGGGAAGGCGGTCATGCGGATCTGGTTGAACTGGTTGAGGCAATGCTGCTCGAGGCTCTCGCCGACCATCTTCGTGGACTGGCGGGCCTTGAAATCCTTGAGCCTCTCAATCTCCTCCTCGCGGAGCTTGAGCTCTCCCTGATGCTTCTCGAGGATATTGCGTTCCTTGAGCTCCCCTTCCTTTTTCTGAAGCTCGATCTCGCTCTGGAGCTTGCTGATCTCCCCCGCTCTCTCTGAGAGTTCGTGATCCTTTTCCTGCACAGCCTCGGAGACGGCGAGCTTCTTTTCGGTGTCCGCCATCTCGAGCTGAGCCTTGAGCCGTTCAATCTCGCGGTCCCTGTCTGCCAGTTCGCTCTCCTTTTTGGAGATCTCCGCGCTGAATTCCTTCTCCTGCTTCATTTTAGCCAGGTCGAGGTCGCTCTTCTGCTTCTGCGCTATCTCGTTTTCACGGCGCTTCAGCTCCTTTTCAAATTCCTGATCCCTAACCTGCTGGACTATCTGAGCGTAACCGCTCTCGTCCACCTGAAAGACTGTCCCGCAGTTCGGGCACCTGATCTCCTGCATTGCGTTCCCTCTCAAAAATGCCAGATCTACCTCTCATTCGACTGCGCGAGCAGCGCCTCGAGCACGGCAGGGATGAACTGCTTCTTGCGGGAGACGACGCCCTCGAGCCGTATGTTCTCGGGGTCTGTGATGTTGAAGCCGTAGGAGAGCAGCTCCTCGGCGCCGTCGCCGGAGCAGAAGACGTAGCTGGACTGCTCGCGGATATCGGTGATCAGATAGAACATGTAGCGCAGCTCGTGCCTGAGCCTGAACATATCCATCACGGGCGCGGTGAGCGCCTCGGCGCGCTGCAGCGTCATCTTGGAGACGCACATGGTCTGGGCAGCTCCGAAGCTCGTGCCGTAGGCGGAGTAGATCTTGAAGTCCTGTCCGAGCAGGTCTTCCCCGCTCTTTCCGGTCAGATCCTCGCCTGCCTCGAACATCGCCTCAGCCATGGAGAACATGTCCTCGCCCGCGATCTTCGCGAGCTTGGCCGCCTCCTCGCGGTCGGTGTCAGAGCAGGTCGGGCTCCTGAAGAGCAGCGTATCTGAGATTATGGCGCAGCAGAGCAGGCCCGCGGTCTGCCTGTCGGGAACTATCCCCGCCTCGTCGAACATCTTGCTCACGATAGTCGAGGTGCTGCCGAGGGGCTCGTTCCTGAAGAAGACGGGCGCCATGGTCTGGATCCCGCCGACCCTGTGATGATCGATGATCTCGAGTATCTCGGCGTTCTCCCAGCCCGCTATGCACTGCGAGCGCTCGTTGTGGTCGACGAGTATGAGGCGCCTCCTGGTGTGGACCATGTTGTTGTGGCGGCTCACGAAGCCGACGTAGCTTCCGTCATCGTCGAGCACGGGGAAGAAGATGTGCCTCGTCTTGGACATCTCCGCCTGAACGTCCTCTGTGTAGTTGGACATGTGGAAGAGCTTGAGCTTTTCCGAGACCATGTAGTGGCTCACGGGGACGGACTGGTTGATGAAGTACGCCGCCTTGTAGCTGTCGAAGTAGGTCGAGATCAGAGCGCAGTTCATGGCGTGGGCCAGCGTCCTCAGGCCTTCCGATATCTTCGTCTGAAGGCCTACTATGCAGCAGCCCGCTCCGGCCTTGATCGCGGCCTCGAGCGCCTCGGGCCTGTTGGAGACTATGACGACGTCGCCCTTGCGGACCATGCGCATCACCGCCTCCTCGTCGCCGGCGGCTACTATGATGCGTCCGCCCTCGCTCACGCAGCCTCTCCCGCCGCTTATGATCTCGCCCTTCAGGGTCTTCGCGATGTTCACGAAGGGGGTCCTCGACTCGGCGAGCGCGTGGGTGTCGAAGCTGTCGATGTAGTTGACGGCTATGTCCTTGAGGCTGATGATCCCGAGGAGCTTATTGCCCTCTCCCAGCACGGGAAGAGTCGTGACGTCCTGCTTCCTCATCAGCTCCCAGGCCGACTTGATGGTCGCGTCTGGCGCCACTCCCTCGATCTTCTGCAGCTCGACGTCGTAGAGCTGCGGAGAGATGCTCTCCATAAAGAGCGGCTCCTCCGCGCCGAAGTGCTCAAGGACCCAGCGGGTCTCGCTGCTGAGCTCCCCGGCGCGCAGGGGTATGTACCTCTCCCCGTCCGCGAGCGCGTTCTTGAGCGCGGCATAGCCTATGGCCGCGCAGATCGAGTCCGTGTCCGGGTTGATATGTCCTATTACGTAGGTATCTCTGGTCTTGTTCATCCTTGGGCACGCCTCCGCGCCTGTTTTTCTGTCAGTCTACTTGGCAGCGGCGATCTTTACGATGACCTCTACCATCTTCTCCATGGACTCGATGGCGACGAACTCGTGCACTCCGTGGCAGTTCTCACAGCCGGTGGAGAGGTTCGGAGTCGGAAGTCCCATGAAGGAGAGCGCGGCGCCGTCTGTGCCGCCTCTGATGGGCACGGAGATCGGCTCGATCCCGAGCTCTCTCATGGCGTTCTCGGCCTTCTCGACGATGTACATCTTGTCCTCGAGCTTCTCGCGCATGTTGTAGTAGGTGTCGCTCATCTCAGTGGTGACGGTGCCCTCGCCGTACTTCTTGTTGAGGAACTCCTCGATGCACATGACGTACTGCTTCCTGGCCTCGAACTTGGCCCTGTCGTGGTCGCGGACGATCATGACGAGCCTGCCTCCCGCGGTGGTGATCTGCAGGTTGTTCACGTGATAGAAGCCCTCGTACATCTCGGTGTGGGACGGAGTCTCAGCCGGGGGCAGCATGTTGATGTACTCGTTGGCGACGAGTATGGCGTTCTTCATCTTGTTCTTGGAGGAACCCGGATGGATGCTGACGCCCTTGAAGAATACTCTGACCGCCGCGGCGTTGAAGCACTCGTACTCGAGCTCGCCGAGCCTGCCGCCGTCTACGGTGTAGGCATACTCCGGCTTGAAGTAGCTGAGGTCTACCCTCTCCATGCCCCTGCCAATCTCCTCGTCGGGGTTGAAGCAGACGTAGATGGTGCCGTGCTTGACCTCGGGATGGGCGATGAGGTACTCGACCGCGGTCATGATCTCCGCGATGCCGGCCTTGTCGTCAGCGCCGAGAAGAGTGGTGCCGTCGGTGATGATGAGGTGCTGGCCCTTGTAGAAGTCGAGCTGCGGGAATACCTTTCTGGTGGTGACTACGCCGTTTCCGAGCTCGATGTCTCCGCCCTGATACTCGATGACGCGCGGCTTGATGCCGTCTCCGGGCACCGCCTGGCTGGTATCTATGTGCGCGACGAAGCCGATCGGGGTGAGGTCTTCGCAGCCCTCGCTGGCGGGCAGGATGCCGTAGACGTAGCCGGTGCCGTCGTTCTTGACTCCGGTGAGTCCGACCTTCTTCATCTCCTCTTCGAGATAAGCGGTGAGATCCTTCTGGCACATGGTCGAGGGGCAGCTGTCGCTGTACTCGTCGGAATTGGTCCCGAAGGATACGTAGTTCAGGAATCTCTCTTCAACTTTCATGAGATATATCGCTCCTTTCAAAATCAGGTGGCTTTTGCGGGGGCCTTATGCGGCGCGCCAAAAAATACGCGGCGCACACAGTCCGTTTAATATACTTTATCACAAAGAGAGCGATGATTACAGATATGTATTCGTTATGCCGGCGATAGAGAGCAGTCCGAAAGAGGCCAGACCCTCGAAAAGCGCCCGGTCCGCGCGTCGTAGCGGTATACGCTGTCGGTCAGCCTCTCCTCGGGAGATACCACGCTGCGGTTTATATCGCAGACCATCCTGCCAAGCTCAGCCGCGTCAGAGCTCCCGTCATCCCGCAGGGCGATGAACTCGTGCACCGATGAGGGAAGGAGAAAGACGCTTCCGCCGGCCATCTCAGACAGCGCCTCCAGCGCCCCCGGATACAGCAGAGAGGAGGCTCCGTAGACGCGCTTCTCCGTGGTAAGGACGAACATGGGAGGCTCACCCGCCTCATCGGGGAGCACGAAGCCTCCCTCTCCTTCGAGCACCGCCCTCAGGTCCATGATCTGGACGGGAGCGCTCCCGGTGAGCGAGGAGACCGCCTCCTCATAGAGCTCATCCGCGCTCTTTCCAAGCCTCAGGGCGACGTCTCCGGTCACCAGGACGCTGGTCAGGCCTCCGTCTTCGCCGCCGGTCTCCCTGATGATGAGCCGGAATACCGCCGCCATGTCCTCGAACTCCACGTGCGGGGTCTCCCTGAGCAGATCCTCCTTTCCGCGCGTCCCCACGAGCTGTATGAGTATGCCGCTGCTCCTCACCGGTCTGTCCGCTGAGCTCCCCGCGCGTCCCGCCGGGTCGCGCGCCGTTCCGTTGATCGCCGATATCATGCTGTTCCCCCTTTTTTACTGTCAGCTGCGCATGGTCGTATCAAGCCCTCCCTTTCTATCGCATCTATATTACCATAACTGGATATATTTAACAATACTCGCCAGCTTTTTCCATTTAAAAATGCAGCCCGTTAGAGGGCTGCATGATCGCCTCACATCGGTTCGGACCTATTCTTCCACCTCTGTAACGTAATTCAGGTAGAGCTCAAAGCGGAAGTCGGGACCGCTGCCTTCTTTTTTGCAGTCGACGGCGATCGCGTCGTCATAACCGGTCTCTTTATTTGCCGCCTGGTTGACGTCCCGGTAATCCTTGTCTTTGGCCAGAACGGTCTCGATCGGGATCACACGGATGAGCTCGTTATCCTCGCCGTAAACGAGGCAGGTTCCGTACACCTTGATCTTTAAGTATTCATCGGGCCACTGGCAGCGGTAGAGCATGAAGTTCTTGCTCCTCTCCCAACGGCCCTCCTGAACACAGCTCATCGAGCCGCTGAGATCATCTTCCCTGACAGGGACCGCGGAGATCAGCTCAGCCTCCACCTTCGCGATGTCTCTCCAGCCCACGTCTTCTCCGTTCTCGTAGAGCATCATGCTCGTGGCGGCGGATAGGGCGCAGGGCTCATCCTTGGCTCCGCTCTTGATGTAGCATCTGCCGACCGCCCCGCCCTGCATGAGCTCCTGCCCGGTGCGGAAATTGAAGCTCTGATTGAAGAGAGGCTGTCCCTCCTTGTCCCAGGCGTTCACGACGCATTCCGCCAGCACGGGTGAACTCTCGGGATTTGTGAGCTCCGCCGACACGATCTCCATGCTGCTTCCGCCGTTTTTGAGGCTGACGCCGCATCTGGGCTGTGCTTCTCTGCCCAGATCGATCGTGACATTTTTATAGAACGAGGGAGAATCCTCACCGGTGAGGTTGAAGAGAATCCCTATCTCTCCTATGGAACTGAGCTCAAGGTAGTCCGCGAAGCCCTTCGTGAGCGATACGGTGTATTCCCTTCCCTCACTGAAGCTCGGGCCGTAGCCGTCCGTCAGCAGCCAGTTCATCCTTTCAGGGCTCGAGCCGCCGAGGAAGGACATGTGGTTGAGGTACCTGAAGCCGTTGACGCTTGCGCTCACGACGGACGCCGAACTCAGTGCGGGATCGGTGAACTCTATGTTCAGCCTGAGGTCGAAAACGGGATCAGTGTCGTTCATGGATCCCGCTTCCGGGAGCCTGTCTTCATAGCTCAGGGCTGTGATCCTGAGGCCGCTCTCTTCAAAGACGATCTTGTTGAGCTCCACGGGCCCGGCAGGCTCTTCCTTCGGGGGCTCTTCCGGGGCCTTGGCATCAACGGGAGCCCCGGAGCTCTGGCCGCTTCCGGCGCTCTGTCCCCCGCCGCAGCCCGCGAGAAGGGACAGGGTAAGGAGCAGTACCAGCAAAAGGGATAACGCTTTTTTCATATCGAAAATCCTTTCCTGACGATAGGTCATCATCTGTTTTAGTCTTTTACCTGGTCTTCATGGCGATGAACTCGCTTATGGCGTTGAGTCCGTCGATCAGGTCCTGCTTTCCGTAAGCGTAGCCTATGCGCATGCTGTGCGGCTCCTCAAAGCAGTCTCCGGGGGTAACGAACGCCCCGGTCTTCTGATACATCTCCACGCAGAAGTCGTACGAAGGGATGTCGAGGTCATAACAGACCAGGGCCGTGGTCCCCGCCTTCGGCTTCACGTAGCTGACGTGTTCCTCGCTGTTCACCCAGTCATCCAGGATGCGCAGGTTCTCCCGGACTATATTCCTGCTGCGCTCGAGCAGCCTGCCGCTGTGCTTCAGAGCCAGCGCCGCCAGCATCTCATCGAAAACGCCGCAGCTGACGAGGTTGTAGTCCCTGTGCGTGAGGCAGCTCTTCACGACGCTCATGTCGCGGGTGGCGATCCAGCCCAGGCGAAGCCCTGCCATGGAAAAGACCTTGGACATGCTGCTCACGGAGATCCCCTTCTCGTACATATCAGCTATCGAAGGACACCAGCCGTCCTCCTGAGACAGATGGCGGTAGACCTCGTCGCACAGTATCCACGCGTCCGCCGCGCGGGCTATCCCGACGATCTCCTCGAGCATATCTTCAGGCATCAGCGCTCCAGTGGGATTGTTTGGATTGTTGAGGCATATCATCTTCGTGCCGGGAGTTACCAGGCGCCTCAGCTCATCCAGATCAGGCAGATAGGCGTTCTCCCGCTTCAGCTTCAGTATGCGCACATCGGCTCCAAAGGACTCCGGGATGGAATAGAGCTGCTGGTAGGTGGGCATGACGCTCACGACCCGGTCTCCCGGAGAGATCAGCGAATAGAAGACGTGATGGTTCGCGCCGGAAGCGCCGTGAGTAGGCACTATGTTCTCGTTGCTCAGAGTTCGGTAGAGCCCGCAGACGCCCTCACGGAACGCGGGAAGTCCCTCGATATCGCCGTAGCTCAGGCGGCGTTCGCACAGCCTGTCAAGGAAATCTTCCCGGCTCTCCCCCGTCAGGCGGAACAGCTCGTTCATGCTGACGGAATCCACGCAGGTCTCGGCGATAGTGTATCTGGCGCCCACCTCCCACGCGTTCATCCACTCCTCGACGGC
>JAEENW010000123.1 GCA_016283945.1 Bacillota bacterium | reverse complement strand
CAGCGCTTCAGCTACGGCGTCAACACCCCGTCCAGATGGGGCACTCAGGCGCCGTTTACCAACGTCACCCTCGACTGGACCGTCCCTGAGGACCTCAAGGACCAGAAGGCCATAGTCGGCGGCAAGGAGATGGACTTCACCTACGGCGACTGCAAGAAAGAGATGGACATGGTCAACAAGGCCTTCATCGAGATCATGATCGAGGGAGACGCCAACGGCCGCGGCTTCCAGTATCCTATCCCGACCTACTCCATCACCAAGGACTTCGACTGGTCCGAGACCGAGAACAACAAGCTGCTCTTCGAGATGACCGCCAAGTACGGCACCCCGTATTTCAGCAACTACATCAACTCCGACATGGAGCCCTCCGACGTGCGCTCCATGTGCTGCAGGCTCCGCCTCGACCTGAGAGAGCTCAGGAAGAAGAGCGGCGGCTTCTTCGGAAGCGGAGAGTCCACCGGCTCCGTGGGCGTCGTCACCATCAACATGCCCAGGATCGGCTACCTCGCCAAGACCGAGGAGGACTTCTACAGGCGCCTGGACAAGCTCATGGACATCGCGGCCCGCTCGCTCGACATCAAGCGCAAGGCCATCACCAAGTTCATGGAAGCCGGGCTCTATCCCTACACCAAGAGATATCTGGGCACCTTCGCCAACCACTTCTCCACCATCGGCCTGGTCGGCATGAACGAGGCCTGCCTCAACGCCAAGTGGATCAAGAAGGACCTCACCTCCCCTGAGGCCCAGCAGTTCACCGAGGACGTGCTCAACCACATGAGAGAGCGCCTCTCCGACTACCAGGAGCAGTACGGCGACCTCTTCAACCTCGAGGCGACCCCGGCAGAGTCCACCTCCTACAGGCTCGCGAAGCACGACAAGAAGCGCTATCCGGACATCATCACCGCGAACATGAACGGCACTCCGTACTACACCAACAGCTCGCACCTGCCCGTAGGCTTCTCCGACGACGTGTTCTCCGCCCTGGACGTTCAGGACAGGCTGCAGACCCTCTACACCAGCGGCACCGTCTTCCACGCCTTCCTCGGCGAGAAGCTCCCCGGCTGGCAGTCCGCGGCGACCCTGGTCAGGACCATAGCCGAGAACTACAAGCTGCCGTACTACACGATCAGCCCGACCTACTCGATCTGCAAGAACCACGGCTACCTCGCCGGCGAGGTCTACACCTGCCCCGAGTGCGGCGCCAAGACCGAGGTCTACAGCAGGATCACCGGCTACTACCGCCCGGTCCAGAACTGGAACGACGGAAAGACTCAGGAGTTCAAGGACAGGAAGACCTACGACGTGGGCGGCTCCATGAAGAAGCGCTTCCCCAAGGGCCTCGAGGCCTTCGCCGCCAGGAGCGCGCAGGCAGCTCCCGCGGCGGCTGCGACTCCCGCCGAGGCCGTGGCTGAGAAGCCCGAGAAGAGCGCGGCCAAGCTCCTGCTCTTCACCACCAGGACCTGCCCGAACTGCGCGGCAGCGAAGGAAGCCCTGAACGAAGCGGGCATCGGCTACGAGATCAAGACCGCCGAGGAGAACCGCGACCTCGCGAGGACCTACGGCATAATGCAGGCCCCGACCGCGGTGATAGTCGACGGAGACAAGATCACCAAGTATGTCGGAATAAGCAGCATTAAAGACTATATTCAGAAAACAGTATAGCGAAAATCGATAAGAGGCTGACGAAAGTCAGCCTCTTTTGATATTATATAGCTATGAACATAGCATTTTTACTTACGCCGAAAGCAGAGATCTCCTTCATGTACGACGACAACTCCCTCCGCCAGTTCATGGAGAGGCTCAAATTTGACACGCACTCGGCGATCCCTGTCATAGGCAGGGACGGTCGCTACATCAGCACCATAAGCGAGGGAGACGTGCTCCGCTACCTGCTTAAACGGACCGAGGATACGAACGAGGCGATATCCTTCAGGGACCTCGAGACCATCTACATCAAGGATGTGAGTCACAAGGACAAGAACCCGCCCTGCCTGATAACCGCCGAACCCGAGGACCTCGTATTCCGCGCGATGGAACAGAACTTCATCCCCGTCGTCGATGACTGGGGCTCGTTTATCGGGATAGTCACCAGAAGGGATATACTCAAATACCTGGCAACATCGCAGGACAAGATGCAGCAGTAGGGGCGGCGTGAAAGCGCCCCCGGGCGCGGAGCTGCCACAAAGATGCCGCGGCGCGGATGCGCATCGAAGCGCGGAAAACTACATAATGAAACAGCGCTCCCGGAATGGGGCGCTGTTTTTGTAATATAAGACCCCGCGCCTGGCGCGGGGTCGTTCTTCTCTGCTGTTCGGGACCGGAACTGCTCTGTGAGCCTGCTCCGGGGCAGGACGATCTCCTACTTATCCCCGAACACCGCCAGGTAGTCCTTCTTGAACTTCTCGATGCCCTGGTCGGTCAGGGGGTGTTTGACCATCTGCATGAGGACCTTGTAGGGGACGGTCGCGATGTCGCCGCCGGCGAGGGCGCAGTCGGTGACGTGCGTGGTGTTCCTGACGGAGGCGCAGATGATCTCGGTCCTGATGTCGGGATAGAGGCTGAAGATGTCGGAGATGGTCTGGATCAGATCGACTCCGGACATGTTGATGTCGTCGAGCCTTCCGAGGAAGGGGGAGACGTAGGTCGCGCCGGCGCGGGCGGCGAGCAGGGCCTGGTTGGCGGAGAAGACCAGGGTCACGTTGGTCTTGATGCCCTCGGCGGAGAGGATCTTGACGGCCTTGAGGCCTTCGGCGGTCATGGGGATCTTGACGACCATGTTGGGATGGATCTTGGCGATCTCGCGGCCCTCGGCTATCATGCCCTCGGCGTCAGTGGTGGTCGCCTTGACCTCGCCGCTGATCGGCCCGTCGACGATCGAGGTGATCTCGCGGATGACCTCGCCGAAGTCGCGGCCCTCCTTGGCGATCAGGGACGGGTTGGTGGTGACTCCGCAGATGATGCCCATGGCGGCGGCTTCGCGGATCTCGTCCACGTTTGCGGTATCGATGAAGAATCTCATAGCGCTTGCTCCTCCTGTAATATGGCAAACTGTAATGGCGAAAAAAGAGCGGTGCGGCTCTTCCTCCGCGTGCGGGGAAAAGCTGCACCGCTATTATATCACATATTTCTACAGCACGGTCACGTGCACTCTGGACTGTCCGGCCACGGCCGTTCTCTCCTCGGTGAGCTTCGCCTTGATCTCGGCGAGCTTGGCCTGAAGCGCCTCGTCGGTGTAGGCCTCGAGAGCCATGAAGGTCTGCGCGAGCACGGCCTTCTTCAGCCCGGCGAATCCCACGGGGCCGGTGCAGTTGGGGAGGAAGACCTCCTCGTGGCACTTGGCGCCGTCGAGGTTGCCTATGCCCATGTTGCTTCCGAGGGTGGGGCAGGCCCAGGAGACGTTGCCGACATCGCTGGAGCCGCTGGGCTCTCTGAGCGCGGTCTTGAGGTTCTTCTCGGGGACTCCGGCGGCCTTCATGCACCCGGCGAAGACCGAGATCAGCTCGGGCTGGGCCTTGAGGTTGTCGAAGCCGTTCTCAACGAACTCGTACTCGACGGTGGAGCCGGTCATGAGGGCTCCGCCCCTGGCGCAGTTGATGACCTTCTCGACGAGCTCGTTGACGTAGGCTCTGTCGGCGGCCCTGACGTACCACTTGCTCTGGGAGACGGCGGGAACGACGTTGGGCGCGAGGCCTCCGTTGGTGATGATGCCGTGGATGCGGGTATCGGGGGTGACGTGCTGGCGCAGCGCGTTGATCCCGTTGAATGTCAGGTAGCAGGCGTCGAGCGCGTTGATGCCCCTCTCGGGCGCGCCGGCGGCGTGGCTGGAGCGTCCGTGATAGGTGAAGAGCAGGCTGTCCATCGCGAGGTACTGGGAACCGAGCTCGGTGTCCTCGCCGCCTCCGATGTGGACCTGCATGGCGAGATCTACGTCGTCGAAGCAGCCGGCCTCGACCATGTTGATCTTTCCTCCGACGGACTCCTCGGCGGGAGTTCCGGCGTAGATGATGGTCCCCTTGAAGAGGCCCTGATCGTGCATCTCCTTGAGGATCTGGCAGGCGCCGAAGCAGTTGGCCGCGATCCAGTTGTGGCCGCAGGCGTGGCCGTTCTGGTCGCTGTTCGGGCCGTAGCCGGGAAGGGCGTCGTACTCGGCGAGGAAGGCTACTCTGGGGTGGCCCTCGCCGTACTCGGCCATGAAGGCGGTCGGAAGTCCGCCGGCGTTCTCGGTCACGCGGAAGCCGAGCTCCGCGAGCTTCTCCTTGAGATATGCGCTGGACTTATACTCCTGAAGTCCGAGCTCCGCGAAGTCGTATACGGTCTGGCAGACCTCCTCCGCGTTGGCGGCGAACTGCTCCTGAAGCCCGCGGGCGATATCGTAAAGTTCTTCTCTGGTCATTTGTTTATCCTCCAACAGCGGGCTTTACAGTCCGAGCAGCACGGCTCCGGTGATCATCACGAGCTCGAGCACGAAGAAGATGACGAAGAGCTTGCTGATCCACTTGAACCACTTGTCTACGGGAAGTCCCATCAGGCCGGAGATGGTGAAGATACCGGTCGGGATGATCATGTTGGAATAGCCGTCGCCGAAGGTGAACGCGAGGTTCGCGGTCTGCCTGGAGACTCCGAGCAGGTCGGAGAGCGGAGCCATGATGGGCATTACCGCGGAGGCCTGGCCGGAACCGGAGGGGATGAACACGTTGATGACGTTCTGAACGATGACCTGCAGCATGGCCGCCAGCACTCCGGACATTCCGTTGAGGGCGGAGGACAGGTAGTAGAGGACGGAGTCGATGATGAGACCGTTCTGCATGGTGATCATGATGGCCCTGGAGACGCCGACGATGAAGGCGCCCCTTACCATGGACTTGGAGGCCTCGATGAATTCAGCGGCGATGGTGCTGGGTCCGAAACCGCCGGCGAGTCCCGCGACTACCATGGCGATGAAGAACAGGGTGGAGAGCTCATCGATGTACCAGCCCTTGGCGAGCACGCCCCAGATCATGAGGCCGATGACCACTACGAAGATGATGCCGCAGATGATGTGGCGTCCGTTGAGCTGGGTCTGGACCATTTCCTCTCTGGTCTTTTCCTTGCCCATGTTCTGGTACTCGGTCCCGTAGAGCAGTCCCTTGCTGGGATCTCTCTTGATCCTGCCCGCGTAGCGGAGCACGTAGAAGATGCCGACGCCTTCGAAGATGACGAAGCAGACGACTCTGTAGATCATCATCTCGGGGCTGGTGGTGATGCCGGAGATGGTGTTGGCTACGCCTAGGGTGAAGGGGTTGAGTATGGCGGAAGCGAATCCGGTCGAAACGCCGATGTAGACGATGGAGCCGCCGACGATGGCGTCGTAGCCGAGCGCCGCGCTGATGCCGATGAACATCGGGTACATTCCGTAGGTCTCTTCGGACATGCCCATGGTGGCTCCGAGGATACCGAAGGTGATCATGATGATGACGAAGATGATCCTGTCATCGAAGTTCCTGGTCTTGCGGATCAGGGCGCCCATCAGTGCGTCGAAGCTGCCGTTTTTTATCAGCATGTGCACGAAGCCGTAGGCGAACATGATAAAGAAGATGATGTCCGCGGTCTGGACGAAGCCCTGCTCGACTGAGTAGAACACTCCTACGGGGCCTACGGGATTGGGGTCCACGGGATGGTAGGTCCCGGGAATAACGTATCTTCCTTCTCTTTCGAACTGTCCCGCCGGGATGATCCAGGTCAGGATCGCCGCGAGGATAACTATGCTGAATACCACAACATAGTTATGCGGCATTTTGAATCTTTTCTTTTCCATTTCCTCTCCTTGCACATAAGTGCTATGAAAAAAACCGGCACATTAGAATGCACCGGCTCATGAAAGCACTTATGGTACACCTAATGATAGCGCTCCGTCCGTCCCCCTATGGTCCGGACGACAGTCCTGCACCTTTCGGATACAGTCCCAGCAGCGGCTTCGGGCACCGCCACTTCGGCGTCATTTCCTTTCTCCGGGTATCGCTGGCTTCCGGCCTCCGCCCGAGTACTCTTAAATAACGCGACCTCTACCTTGTTCGGTTAGGTATGCGTGTATGTTAATACAGCTCCGTGGGCTTGTCAACAAAAAACTGTCGGCTTTTCCGTCCGTATCGTGTAAAATCGAATTGTGCATAGATAAAAACACAAAATCAGATAGATGAGCGCGCACAAGCGCGTATTCTGATGGGACGGGGGAGTCTGACCGCGCAGCGCGGTATTTATGGCCGCCGCTGTGCGCGTACCGTGGACAGCGTCCCGGAGAATGGAGATCATATGAGATACATCGAGTACAGGATATACGCGGCGGAGGACGAGCTCGACGAGCTCGCCGGACTGCTGGAGCTCGCCGGAGCGGGAGGCCTTTCGATCAACGACCCGAGGGAGGCGGAGATCTTTTCCCACGAGCCGCACGGCTTCCTCTGGGACTACGTGGACGAGAGCGTCCTGAAGGAGCTCTCGGGGAGGCCCTGCGTAAGCTTCTACCTGAAGGAGGGCGAGGCGCTGAGCCCCGGGCTCGAGGCGCTGATACGCGGGCGCGACGTCAGCCGCACGCTGCTTGACGACGAGGACTGGCTGCACAAGTGGGAGGAATACTACGTCCCGCTGAGGCTCAGCCCGCATATAGTGGCGAAGCCCGTCTGGCGTGACTACGAGCCGAAGGAGGGCGACATCGTCGTCGAGATAGACCCGGGCATGGCCTTCGGAACCGGGAGCAGCCCCACGAGCTATCTCTCGGTGAGGCTCATGGAGCGCTTCTTTGAGCCCTGCCGCGAGGCGCTGGACATAGGCTGCGGGACCGGGATACTCACGGTCATCGCCGCGAAGCTCGGCGCGGAGCACATAAGCTCCTGCGACCTCGACCCTGAGGCGCTGAAGAGCACCGAAGCCAACGTCAAGCTCAACGGCTGCGAGGATATCGTTGACATCTCGAAGAGCGACCTAGGGAAGGGTCTGGAAGTAAGAGCGGACGCCGTGCTCGAGAACCTCACCGCGAGGCTCGTGATCAGG
>JAEENW010000122.1 GCA_016283945.1 Bacillota bacterium | reverse complement strand
CACTGAAGACAGGATAGTCGGCGGGGACGCCTCGCGCGAGATCGCGGAGCGCATACCGGGCTGCCGGCTCCTCATGTACGAGGGTCTCGGGCACGGTCTCTACGAGGAGGCGAAGGACTTCCTCGAAAGGGTATCTGAGTTCTGCAGGGGGTGAAGCGAGCCGCGGCTACAGCAGCTCCACAGACCAGCGCCTGACGTCCTCCTCTCCGGGCGCGAGCCTCGTGAGTCCCGGCATGGTCGTGAGATCCTCCAGGACGCCCTCCCTTCCGGGGAGCACTGACCAGGGCTCGACGCAGAGATAGGGCGCGTCCTTGTGCGCCGCCTGCCAGAAGCCGACATACGGGAAATCGGGGAAGCTGAGCCTGACGGAGCGGCTTCCTTTTTTGCTGAGCAGAGCCGCCTCTCCTCCGGTCTCGCAGAGCACTATGGCGTCGTTGAAGAAGAGCTCGCGCCTCAGGGGGATGAGGCCGTCCTCTCCGAGCGGATACGCCACGCGCTCTCCGGTGTTCAGCACCGCGTCGCTCATGAGGCACTGCAGGGGCCTCGCGCCCGCGGGCAGAGCTATGCAGTAGTCCTCGAAGCTCAGGCCCTCCTCCATCGGGAGGCGGAAGCCGGGATGGCCTCCGACGCCGAACCACATGTCGCCCTTCCCGAGGTTCTCCGTGCGGTATTCGGCGCTGAGGGTCCTGCCCTCAAGGCTGTATCTTATGGTGTGGCGGAACTCGAAGGGATAGACCTTCAGGGTCTCCCCGTCCGCCTCGGCGGCGAACTCGCAGGCGGATTCCGAGAGCTGCCTCTCCTCCATCTCTATCCCGCGCAGGAAGCCGTGTATGCCCATGTCGTAGCGCCTGCCCTCAAAGGTATAGGCCTTACCGAAGAGCCGGCCGACGAAGGGGAAGAGGTTGGGCGCCCTCCCTCTCCAGATGTCAGGATCGCCCTGCCAGAGATATTCATAGCCCGAGGCTGCGTCCTGCACCAACGAGAGCTGCGCGTTGAGCGCGTCGGCGCTGGCCTTTATGATCCCGTTCGTTATGGTAAGCATGATGACCTCCTTCTCTCTGACATGATTGTACCATACCGGAACGCTCAAGTGGGAGAGCGCGCGGAAAGCGCAGACTAATTGTGGCTTGCGGCAGCGTTTTGGGCTATAATGAATCATAAACGCGCGGCCGGCCACGGGCTGAGACCGCGACGCAGGCGCCTGCTGGGGCGCGTAGAATTAACAGACCGTCATGGATATAAAAAAGGGAATCACTTTCATAGCCTTCGGAGCGCTGTTCACGCTTGTGAACGTCAATCTAAACTTCGGAAGCGGCCCCGTCAACGTCACCCCCGACTTCATAGGCTGGGTGATGTACTACATGTCGTTCAGGCTGCTCGGCAGCTACACCGACCGCAAGCCCTGGCTGAGGATACTGCCCTTCGTGCTGGTGCTGATCTCCGGCGCCCGCTGGGTGCTCGGCTTCACGTCCGGCTACGACAACGTCATCGCGATACTCAGCACGGTCAACGGCGTGCTCTCAGCGGTATATCTCTACCTGCTCTACGAGGTGCTGATCGTCATCGCCAGGAACTACGGCTCCCCGCGCAAGGGGACACTTGAGATCCTTCGCATAGTCAATCCCCTGCTCTACGCGGTGATGTCCGCCATAGGCTTCCTCATCGTGCTCGACGACGACCCGACGCCCTACGTGACCATATTCACCATGGTCGGAATCACGGGAGAGATCGCGGCGATCTGGAGCTGCATCATCCTCTTCGGGATGAGGAACGACATCGCTGAGATCTAGCGCGGGCACAGACCCCGGCGGAGGACAGACCGCCCGAGGCACTGCCCCTGCGTTGAGAAGCACAGCCCGGCACAGGCCTTAAAGGAGGCTTTTTAATTGAGCAGCTACGACATAAAAGGCATCGTCATGTGGGCGGCGTTCCTGCTGATATGCGCCGCGATAGTCATCACTTCAAAGATCATCAAAAGACGCCTCAAGGACAGCGTATACGTAGCCGACGGAATGATCTCCCGCGTAGAGGAGGACTACGACCACGACACCCACTCCGTGAGCTATAACCGCTACGTCGTCTATCGCGACGAAGAGGACGGAAAGGAATACGAGGCCCTGCTGCTCGATCCCTGCGATCTCGGGCCCGGAAGCGCCGTCAGGATCAAGTACGACCCCTCGAACCACCTCAACGTGATATTCGCCGAAGAGCCTTAGGGAGCAGATCAGCTGTGCACATTTCTGCGCAGGCCGGCGCTCCCGGCTCTTTTTTTGCGTCCGGGACTCGAACAAATGTTTTGCTCTGTGATATAATCAGCCTGCGGGAGCGGGCTCCCGGCGCACCGCTCCGGAAAACGAGGACCCCGTCAAGGCGCGCGGGCCGCTCAGGGAGGGATCAGGCCATGTCCGACTATCTGGAAAAGCTCAACAAGTCCCAGCTGGAAGCCGTCACGAGCACGGAGGGCTTCGTGCGCGTCATCGCGGGCGCGGGCTCGGGCAAGACCCGGGCGCTGACGAGCCGCTTCGCCTACCTCGTGAACGAGCTCGGCATAATGCCGGGCAACATACTCTGCGTCACCTTCACGAACAAGGCCGCGCAGGAGATGCGCCGCCGCATACACAACATGACGGGCGACAGCGACACGGGCTTCATCAACACCTTCCACGGCTTCTGCGTGTCGGTGCTGAGCGAGGAGAGCTACGCCGTGCAGTACCCGAAGAGCTTCGTCGTGCTGGACAACTCCGACATCGACTCGATGCTGCGCATCATCTACGAGGAGCGCGGACTCACCATGCGCGACATGACCTTCTCGGACGCGCGCGACATGATCGAGATCCAGAAGCTCTTCAAGCAGCCGAAGTACTATCTGGATCTCATCGCGATGTCGCAGGAGCAGATCAGGGAGAAGTACCTCGCCGCGAAAGAGACCCGCGACATCATATTCTACGGCTATCTCTGGCAGGAGAAGAAGTGCTTCGGGCTGGACTACAACGACCTGATCATCTTTACCCTGCACATCTTCCGCGAGTTCCCCGAGATCAGGGACAAGTGGCAGCGCCGCCTGGAATACATCATGATCGACGAGTTCCAGGACATCGACGGGCTGCAGTACGAGCTCATGGAGGCGCTCTGCCCCTTCCACAGGAATCTATTCATAGTCGGCGACCCCGACCAGACCATATACACCTGGCGCGGCGCGAGCGTTAAATACCTGCTCGACTTCGAGGGCAGCCATCCCGGCACGAAGACCGTGATGATGATGGAGAACTACCGCTCCACGCCCGAGATAATCGCCGCGGCGAACTCGCTCATACGAAGGAACCGCAGCCGGATCGAAAAGGACCTCATCCCCACGCTTCCCGCGGGACCGAAGCCCGTGCTCTATCACGCGCGGACGCAGGACGCCGAAGCCCTGTGGATAGCGGACAGGATAAGGGAGCTCCAGGCCGAAGGCTTCCGCGCCGGGGATATCGCGGTGCTCTACCGCGCGCACTACATCACGCGCGGCATAGAGGAGGCCTTCATCAGGG
>JAEENW010000121.1 GCA_016283945.1 Bacillota bacterium | reverse complement strand
CAGCCAAGGACTGAAGAGGCGCTCTTCAAGAGCGAAGCCAGGATCTCCCCGGCCGCCGCCCTGAGCTCCGCCGCCCGGCCGCCCGCGGCCGTCATCGCCTCTTCCGCGGCGGACCTCGCCTCCCTTAAGGCATCAACAGTCTCCCTGTCCGGCGCTCCCTCCTTGAGGACCGCCGGCGCCGGATGCGCCAAAGACCCGCAGACCGGGCAGGGCTCCCCGTCCTGAAGAGAAGCCGCCATTATGCCCGCCTGCCCGTCCAGAAAGGCCCTGCTCGCCTGCTCATACTCCCGGGACGCGCTGCCGGCGGCGTCCCGGGCCCGGACGTAAAGCGCCGCCGCGTCATCCGCCTCGGCTTGCTTCACTTCAAGCCTTTTCTTATCCTTACTGAGCTGCTCAAGAGCCCCGCGCCTTAACTGGAGCTCCTTCCGCCTCTGCGAAAGGCGCTCCAGTTCCAGCTCCGCGCCCTCGAGCGGCCCCGCCTCTTTCTTCAGTTCCCCGAGCTCGGTCTCCATCGCTTTGATCTCAGAGTAGACCGCTTCCGTCCGCTCCTTAAGAGCGCCGAGCTGCCCGCGGCCGTCCGCGAGCTCCCTTCTGAGAGCGTCCCTCCCCGCGTACTCGGGAAGCAGAGCCCTGCCGAAGGCAGCCCTTTCCCTGCGGGCTTTCATCTCCCCGGAGCGCCCGGAAAGTACGGCGAGCTCTTCACCGAGAGCAACCGCCCGTTCCGAAGCCCTTTCGAGAGCCTCCTTCGAAGCCCTGCGGACCTCCTCTTCCTTTTCCCTCTCCGCCGCGAGAGTCAGCCTTTCGCGCGCGCGGGCGATCTCCTCCTCGAGCGCGGCGAGCCTCTCCTTCTCCTTCCGCTGCGTCTTCCCGTCCTCGAGGCAGAGCCGCGAAAGGATGGAGACCGCCTCATCCGCCCTCATCTCCTCGCTCTTAAGAAGAACGGCCGAGGGATGCCCTTCGGGCAGCTCCGCCGAGCTCCTGAGGCGGAAGAGCTCGAGCTTCAGAGCGTCCTCCTTCCTCGCGAGCTCCAGGGCTTCGCCGTTCATGAGCTCCTGCAGCCTCGCGTACCTCTCCGTGTGGAAGATCTTTGCGAAGATCGCCTTGCGCTCCTCGGTCTTCGCGAGCAGAAGGGCGAGAAAATCCCCCTGCGCGAGCATCGCGATGCGGCTGAACTGCTCCCTGTCGACCCCGAGTATCTCGTTCACCTTCTCGTCGACGAAGCGTATGCCCGTGATCACGCTGCCGTCGGGCATATAGAACTCCGCCGCGGCCCTCTCCTTCGTCTCGCCCTCGCCCCGGCGGAGAGGCCTCACGTACTCCGGGTTGCGCCTTATCCTGTAGGTCTTTCCCCCGTTCACGAAGCTCAGCTCGACCTCGGTGGGAGTCCCGGGCAGGGCGTATTTCGAGCGCAGCATCGAGGGCTCCCTCACGCTGCCGCTGGCTTCCCCATAGAGGGCGAAGCATATCGCGTCGAAGATGGTCGTCTTGCCCGCGCCGGTGTCGCCGGTTATGAGGTAAAGGCCCTCTGTCCCCAGCAGGTCCATGTCGAGCGCCGTCCTTCCCGCGTACGGCCCGAAGGCAGACATCACAAGCTTTACCGGTCTCATATCTCTTCCTCCCAGACTTTTTTTATGAGGCGCGACACGTATTCGCGCTGCTCGCCGTTCATGGGCATCCCGTTCTGAAGGCGGTAGAACTCCTCGAAAAGGTCGAGAGGAGTCCGCGACCAGAGCTCCGCAGGGCTTTGGATCTCCTGCTTCGTGCGTGTCCTCTCGTTGTCGTAGTCGAGCTTCATAAGGAAGGGATATATGGCCTGCAGCCTCGAGAGCCCCTCCGGGATACTGCTCTCGTCGGTCAGGGTGATGTGAAGATACTGATCCCTGAAGTCCGCGTCTTTATAAAAGCTCAGCAGGCTCACCTCGTCGTACGTGCCCCTGATCTCTCTCATCTCCCTGAGCGGGACGAGCGGGACCGTCCTCACGGCGAGATCGCCCTTCTTTCCGAGCGTCACCATGCTCACTGATTTCGTCTGATGTATCTCGGAAAAGGAGTATTTGAGCGGGCTCCCGCAGTATCTCACCCTTTCGCTCCCCGCGTTCTGCGGACTGTGAAGATGTCCCATGGCGGTGTAGTCGAAGGGCTCGAAGAGCGAAACGTCGACGCTGCCCTCTCCTCCCACCATGATATCCTCGGACTCACAGGTGTCCGAACCGGCGGCGAACTGATGGCAGACGAGCACGTTCCTCGCCGAGGGGTCCACCCCCATCCCGTCTATCGCCGCCTTCACCGCGCCGCTGTAGTCTCCCGTCTCGACCGCGGGGAAGAAAGGTCTGACGCTCGCGGGCTTTACGAAGGGGAGCATGTAGATATTGACCT
This sequence comes from Bacillota bacterium, assembly GCA_016283945.1. Classification (GTDB taxonomy): domain Bacteria; phylum Bacillota; class Clostridia; order Peptostreptococcales; family Anaerovoracaceae; genus RGIG2707. The sequence goes on along the minus strand of JAEENW010000121.1, from coordinate 416 downwards.
CGCCCCACTCGTCCTTCATGACGAAGGGGCTGACGCTGCCTCTGTACACAGGGGCCATGTGGACCCCCGAGAGCTCCATCAGCCTTCCCCCGAAGGCGAGCCGCTCGGCGCTGTCGTGATTGCCGCTGATGACGAAGATCTGCGGGCCCAGACCCGAGAGCCTCACTAAAAAGCTGTCGAAGAGCTCGACCGCCTCGGCCGTGGGCACCGCCCTGTCGTAGACGTCGCCCGCGATGAGGACCGCGTCCGGCGCCTCGTCCCTCGCGGCGGCGAAGATCTCATCCAGGATGAAGCGCTGGTCCTCGAGCATGGAAAAACCGTTGACCCGCTTGCCCAGATGCAGATCAGAAAGATGCATGAATCTCATTTTCCGGTGCCGGCGAACAGAGCCGGCCGCCTCCTTCCTTTTCCCGCCC
>JAEENW010000014.1 GCA_016283945.1 Bacillota bacterium | reverse complement strand
CCTACAAGGTAACTTCGCAGGATAAGTGGAGCTGGAGGTACGGCACAGAGGCCGCTCAGACCGCCGAGGTCGGAGCCGAAGGCCACGACTTCCCGTTCAACAACGCGAGGAGCAATATCAAGTGGCTCGACGGGTTCGCCTACAGACGAAAAGAAAGCACGGCGATCACACCGGATATAGGAAGTTAAGAAAGGAGGGTGATCTGATAGATGGGAGACGCGAAAATGAAAGATAACATTAAGACCATTAAAATAGGGAACCGCAGGGTCACTCTTCTCGCGGCCTCGCTGATCCTGGCCCTGTGCCTGGCGATCGGCGGAACAGTCGCCTACCTCCTCACCAGGAGCGCGATGGTGACCAACACCTTCGTCCCCGGCAACGTAGACGTAGAGTTCGATAACTCCACCGGCGAAGTGATATTCAAAGGAAACGTCGACGCGTATGTACGAGTCACGGTCACCGGAAACTGGGCCAAGGACGATCACGTCCATCCGCACACTCCCGACTGGAGCATGACGATGACTGAAGACTGGGAGCCGAAGACGCAGGGCGATATAACAGTTTTCTACTACAAGCACACTGTTCACCCGGGCGATCCCTTCCCGCGGCTCAAGCTCTTTACGGTCGAGCCGCATCTGGAGGGCCAGGGCCAGACTCCTCCCCAGGCCGGATACGTATTCACCTATGAAGTAGGAGCGCAGTCCATCCAGACCGAGCCTCAGCAGGCTCTGACCGATGCCAACTGGGCCTACGTACCGCAGGATTAAAAGGAGGGCAGGGCAATGACTAAGAAGACATTCACTAAACTCCTTTCCATGATGCTGGTCATGCTGGTGGCCCTCGGGGCCGTCACGACCGCCATGGCCGCTCCCGATAAGCCGGAGGTGACCTTCGATGTAAACACCGAAGAGTTCACCTTCAACATGGAGAGCTACGATCCCGCCAGATGGGACTACCCCGATCTCTTCCCCTCGATGAAGGGCATGATGCCGGGCGACACCGTGACCGAGACTATCACCATACAGGTCGAGAACGTCGGTACCAAGTCGGTAAGGATCTACCTGACCGCCGAGAACCAGAACGGCGATTACGACACGCTGCTGGCCGAGGGCGCGACCCTGACGGCCACCGTGACCCCGATCACCGATTCTCCGGCTAACCTCTCCGAGCTCTTCACCGCTCTGCACAACAAGCTGAACGGCAGCGAGGGCGCCAAAGAGAATACCTACACAGACGACAACGGCATGCTGCTTTTGGGCACCTACAGCGCGGGAGAGACGAAGCAGACCGTTGAGATGGAGCTGAGCATCCCCGTCACTGCCGGCAACGCGCTCAACGGCGCCGAGCCCATGATCGACTGGGTGTTCATCGCCGAGGTCTTCGAGGAGACCGAGATCACCGTCACCAAGGTCTGGGACGACGAGAACGACAAGGACAAGATCAGGCCCGACCACGTCGACGTCACCCTCAAGGCTGACGGAGTCGCGATCGGCACCGCCTCCCTGGATGAAGCCGGCAAGTGGGAGCATACCTTCGACAAGCTGGCAAAGTTCGGCGACGACAAGCATGAGATCGTCTACACAGTTGAAGAGGCCGCGGTGGAAGGCTATGAGGCCACTATCGACGGGTTCGTGATCACCAACAAGCACGTGCCCGAAGAGACTCCGCCGACGCCGCCCACTCCGCCCGATGATGGCGACGACGAGCCCACGCCGACTCCGCCGACGCCGCCTACGCCTCCCACTCCGCCCGACGAGCCGCCTGTGACTCCTCCGGGTGAAGACATCGGCGAGCCCGACGTGCCTCTCGCTCCCGGAACTCCCGACGAGCCGGGCGAGGTCATCGACGAGCCCGACGTGCCTCTCGGCAACCTGCCGCAGACCGGCGCCGAATGGGCCAGGACCATCGCCGTAGCGGGCGCGGGCATCGCCCTCATCGCCGCGGCTCTGCTGCTCAGAAAGAAAGAAAAGAAAGATAAATAACAGAGCTTCGTGACCATGTAAGCGGCGCCTCAGGAGGGCGCCGCTTCTTTTCAGGATCAAACAAAAATATGGCGCGCTATCCATCCTTATGATATACTCATAGGGATGATTTTTCTTTGGAGGACTCAATGGAAGTAAAATATAAGAGGATATTGCT
>JAEENW010000120.1 GCA_016283945.1 Bacillota bacterium | reverse complement strand
GGACCGCCGTAGCTAAGAGCTCCCGCGATGTATCCCGCGCGCTCCGTGGTCTCGAGCAGCTCGTTGTAGGCGAACTTCAGGTCCTCCGACGCGGAGCCGAGCCCGCCGTGCTCGTCCAGGCTCTCCCTGAAGCCCTGCGCCACCCGGCTCAGGCTGTTCTCGATGCCCTGAAGGTAGGGAAGATCCGAAGCCGACGAGCTTATATCCTCCTCTATTTCGACCCCATATCGCTCCGCGGCCTCCGTGAGCGCCCTCGACGGCGCCGCGGCCTCTCCGTCCTTGCCGGAACGGCGGAAGCCCAGCCAGAGCTTCTCCGAGGGCTCCTCCATCAGGAGCCTCAGCTGAAGCACCGCCTCGCTCCTCGTGAGCTCGCTGTCCTTTATGAGGGTTACTCCTATGACGGCGAGCTCCTCCGCCTCCGAGCGGGTGATGAGGGCGTCGCCCTCCCCGTCGGGCGGGATCACGCCCTCGTTCATGTCCGCTATGTAGAGCGCCCTGACGCCCGAGAGCCTCGAGCGCCCGACGCTTCCGAGCTGCACGCTGTTCTCCCCCTGGGGGAGCAGTCCTATCTTGATGTCCGCCAGCGACCCCTCGACGGTCTCCCGGAACTCGTCCGCGGACAGCGCCGCGTCTCCGAGTAGCTCCGCCGCCTGGTCGAGGACCTGCATGAGCGCGTTCCAGCTCTGGGCGGTCTCCTCCGCGGCGTCCTGCATGCCGCTCTCGGAGAGCTCCAGGGCCTTGCGGCTCAGCACGTCCGGAAGCCCTATGCTCTCGAGGTAAGAGCAGAGCGCCCCGCACATCCCGCGGCAGTCCGCGGCCTTCGAGAAGCTCTCGAGGAAGGGCGAGAAAAGCCCAGCCGCAGCGCCTCTGAGCGCCTCCATGCCGGAGAAGCGCTCCGGGCTGTAGCGGTCTCTGCCGTACCTGAGCGGAGAGAAGAAGCGCCTGAGCCTCATGTGATAGAGCTTAGAGTAGTTCTCCAGATCGTCCGCAGCGCGCGTGAAGTCCTCCGGGAGCCCTTCCGCTCCGCTCAGAAGCTCAGCCGCGATCCCCGACTTGAGCGCCGTGAGGAAGGCGCCCGGGCCCGGGTCGCCGGCTGCCATGTCGAGCAGGGCTGAGCAGAAGCGCACCGCGGCGTCGTCCGTGACCCTCCTCTTCTCGTCAGCGAATACCGGGATGCCGAAACGCGCCAGGCGCTCCCTGAGCGTGTCCTTGAGACCGTCGTCGTCCGCGGTAAGAACGGCCATCTCGCCGAAGCCCATGCCGCGGCGGTAGTCCTCAAGCATGGAGACCGCGATGGTATCGGCCTGCGTGCTCCCCGTGGCGCAGGAGCAGATGCTGACCTTAAGGGGCGCCGCAGAGCTTCCGGCAGAGTCCTTCATCGCGCGCTCCCTGTACCTGACGCGCCTGAGCGAAAGCTCCCTCTTGAGCAGCTCCGCCGTCCTCTCAGGAGCGGCGAAGAGCTCCGCATCCTCAGGGCTTCCGTCTCCCTTCAGGAGGAAGATCCCGAAGCCCGCCGCTCTCCCGGCGAGCGCCGCGAGGAACGACAGCTCGTTCAGCGTGAAGGAATAAAACCCGTAGTACAGCAGCTCCGACTGCGCGATGTATTCGCTTCCGGCTGCCCTCCCCGCGACGAAGGCGAGCAGGTCCTCAGAGTCGGTGAAGCGCCCTTCCATGCTCTTCTCGTAGTCCGCGGCGATCTTCGCCATGTCTTCGAGCTTGGTGCGCAGCATCCCCTCGGGGAGCTTTTCAGCTATGCCGGGCAGCTCGGCCGCGCTGACGCCGCTCTGCTTCATCTGCACGATGAAGTCCCCGGCCAGATCCAGGAAGCCAGGCTTGTCGCAGATCCTTCCGAAGGCCGCGAGCTCCGGCGCAAGCGCCCTGGCGCCCCGCCTCAGCAGCATGAGCCTTCCCAGCCCGTTGACCGGCGTGACCCCGGGGCCGCCCGTCTCGCGCATTATCTCGTGCTCGAGCTTGTTCCCGGACATTATGTGCAGGTCGAAGAAGCCGTCGCCGCCCAGAGCCTCGAACGCCCTGCGCTCGGCCTCGAGCGTGAACTGCGCCGGCACCACGATTATGACCCGCCTGGCGGCCGAAGCGCCGCTCCTTATATTTTTCAGCCTCGCCTCCGCCTCCCTGAAGAGCTCCTCCTCCAGAGCGCGCTGCGAGCGCGAACAGTACAGATCAGCCATTCCCGATCCTCCCGGGGCGCCGCCCCGGAACCTGCATACAGGACGCGCGCCCGGCCCCGTCTCCCGGGGCGCCGGCCCGCGTCAAAAAATATTTTTCAAAAAACGCAATATTAGTATACCAAAACTGAAGCGCCTGTGCTATAATTCAAAAGTCGCAAGTGCAAAAGACGCTTTGGGCCTTTGGCGCAGTTGGGAGCGCGCCACACTGGCAGTGTGGAGGTCAGGGGTTCGAATCCCCTAAGGTCCACCAATTACACGAAATCCGAACTCTTTATACCAAATAAAGGGTTCGGTTTTTTCGTTTATCTGAATCTGTAACAAATGAGAAAGGGATATAAATGAGTCAGTA
>JAEENW010000119.1 GCA_016283945.1 Bacillota bacterium | reverse complement strand
GGGCTGGAGCACAGGCGGAGGCGTCATGCTCGGCACGAGAAGCATCTGCTATCCCGACAGGATCATGCGCCCGGGCGATCCTGCGCTCATGAAGGACGCCTTCGATGGGCTCGGTGAGAAGTTCCATGACGTCAAGTCAGGCATTTCCTACATCATAACCAACAAGGAGATGGGCGAGCTCGACGAGATGTTCGGCGAAGCTGAGGAAGCCGCGGAGCTTCTCGAGAAAGCGGCCAACGGCGAGGTCGGAGACATCGATGACGCCCGGGGCAAGATCGCGAATCTGATCGACAGCCTCGCGCAGAAGCAGAACAACGGGAAGAGCTGCTTCGAGAACCTCCTCTATACCATGAACGACTCGACCCGCAGAGCGTGAGTGCTCCGCAGGCCTGAGCTGCGCACAGAGACCATGAAGAATAGACAGGCACTATGACAAGACGTGAACAGATAAAAAGCGCGTACAGGCTCGCGGGCGGGCTCGCCGGCTTTTACGACGGGATGATGACTTATTCCACCCTCGCGGGAAAGGCGATCTGCAGGATCGTCTGGAACATGGACGGGGAGAAGAACCTGAGATATCTGGAGAAGGCCCTGTCCGGCATCCCGGATGACTTCAGCGGGAAGCTGCTGGAGATCCCCGTCGGGACGGGCGTGCTGACCATGCCGGTCTACCGCGAGCTCCCGGACGCGGATATCAGCTGCCTGGACTATTCCGAGAAGATGATGGCCTCGGCGCGGGAGAAGGCGCTGCAGGCGGGAATAAGCAATATAAACTTCCTGCAGGGGGACGTCGGCGCCCTGCCCTTCGAGGACGGGAGCTTCGACATAGTGCTGTCTCTCAACGGCTTCCACGCCTTCCCGGACAAGGAGGCAGCCTACCGCGAGACCTTCAGGGTGCTGAAGCCGGGCGGGACCTTCTGCGGCTGCTTCTATATCCAGGGCGGCTGCAAGAGGACTGACTGGTTCATACAGCATCTGTATCAGCCCAGGGGCTTCTTCACCCCGCCGTACGAGACAGAGCAGAGCCTCAGGACGAGGCTCTCCGCGCTGTACAGCTCCGCGGAGCTGACGTCGGTGGAGGGCATGGGCTGCTTCGTCTGCAGGAAATAGGCCGGCGGCCTTTCACGAAGCGGCGGAACTTGATATACTGGCCGCAAAGGGAGGATCTAAGCCATGGAAAACAGCCGCTTTTTAGAGCTCGTCGAGAGAGAAAAGGGATTTGAGTTCTATCAGGCCTTCCGCGACGAGGTCGACTGGGCCATAGGGGGCAAGGACGGCACCGTCTGGCTCGCGGTATTCAAGGATCAGTCGCTCAAGGAGATATACATAGGAACGCTCAAGGACGGCGTCTGGTCCGACCGCAGGGTCAAGGGAAAGGGCAAGAGAAAGAGCTCTGCTGAGATGCCCGCCGGAAGCACCCTGAAGCGCGTGGAGGAGAGAGCTTACTTCATGCAGGACGCGGAGTGGGTCACGGGCAGGACGCCCAGGCTCGTCGGGGACGCGCATCCCCACTATCACTACGTCTACGGCATAGGAGACAAGGCTCTGGACGTGTCGGAGGCCTACGGTGTGAGCATCGGATACTCCGACCTCAAGGATATCGAGGCCGGCTTCCACCTGAGGTCTCTCAGCACCGGCGGAGACGTGGAGCTCCCGGACTGAAAAGCCGGGCGCTCACAAAACAAGGCATATAAGGCGGCATACGCGCGGATGCCGTCTTTTTTCGTGAATTGCGTCATGATAGAATACAAAATAGGGGAGATATGAGCCCGGAGGCCGTCATCATGAAAAACGAAGGATTTGAATACCTCACCCTGCGCGACCGCCCGGAGCTCATGGACGCCGCGGCCGAATGGTTCCACTCCAAGTGGAGGGTGCCTAAATCGGCCTACCTGGAGTGCATGAGCGCCTTCCTGAGCGGGGAGACCGAGTACGGCTGGTATCTCTGCCTGGACGGGGAGCGGATCATAGCGGGCATGGGCGTCATAGAAAACGACTTCCACGACAGGAAGGACTTGACGCCGAACGTCTGCGCCGTCTACACGGAGGAGGCCTACCGGGGCCGCGGGATCGCGGGGAGGCTGCTGAATATCGTAGTGGAGGACATGCGCGCCAAAGGCATCTCTCCGGTGTATCTGGTGACCGACCACACGGGCTTCTACGAGCGCTACGGCTGGGAGTTCCTCTGCATGGTGCAGGGCGACGGCGAGCCGGACATGACGAGGATGTACATACACAGGTGAGCGCCCGCCGCGGCGGACCGCGCCGGAAAAACAGAAATGATACGCGCCGGCAACGCCGGCGGAGAACAGGTATGAGATACTACGAGACCATGAGGCTTAAGGACGGCAGGAGCTGCGTGCTCAGGAGCGGCACGGAGGAGGACGGGCAGGAGCTGCTCGATATCTTCGTCCTGACCCATTCGCAGACCGATTTTCTGCTCTCCTACCCCGACGAGATCAGCATGACCGCCGAGCAGGAGGCGCGGTATCTGAAGGGCAGAGAAGAGAGCGATGACGGGATAGAGATCCTCGCGTTCGTCGACGGGAGGATCGCGGGCTCGGCCGGGATCGGCCCGGTAAGCGGCAGCGAAAAGCGCCGCCACCGCGCGGAGTTCGGGATCAGCCTCGACAAGGACTTCTGGGGCCTCGGGATAGGGCGTGCCCTGACCGCGGCCTGCATAGAGTGCGCCAAAGAGGCCGGCTACGCCCAGCTCGAGCTGGAGGTCGTGGCTGAGAACTCCAGGGCCATCGCCCTCTACGAGAGCTTCGGCTTCACCGAGTACGGGCGCAACCCGAGGGGCTTCCGCTCCAGATACAGCGGATGGCAGGAGGAGGTCCTCATGCGCCTCGAGCTCATATGAGAGGACAGAGTCTATGATATTCAGGATAGCCCTGCTGCAGCTGCTGCCCACGGGCAGCCTCGAGGGGCAGCTGAAAAAAGGAACAGAGGCCTGCCGCAAGGCCCGTGAGATGGGAGCCGATCTGGCCCTGTTTCCCGAGATGTGGAGCGACGGATACTTCCTGCCGCAGAACGCGGATGAGCTGAACGCTCTGGCCGTGAGCGCGGACGGGGAGTTCGTCTCGGCGTTCGGGAGGCTCGCCCGCGAGCTTCAGATGGCCATAGGGATCAGCTTCCTCGAGAAGCGCAGTCCCAAGCCGCTCAATTCCGTCGTGCTGTTCGACAGGAACGGTGAGGAAAGGCTGCATTACTCCAAGGTGCACACCTGCGATTTCGACCTAGAAAAGCTCCTGTCGCCGGGGGACGGCTTCCGCGTGGCCGGGCTGGATACAGGAAGAGGCGAGATTCAGGTCGGCGCCATGATATGCTTCGACCGGGAGTTCCCGGAGAGCGCCCGCGTGCTGATGCTAAAGGGCGCGGAGCTCATCATAGCGCCCAACGCCTGCCCCATGGAGATCAACCGCCTCTCCGCCCTGCGCGCGAGAGCTTACGAGAACATGCTGGCCGTCGCCACCTGCAATTACCCCGCGGGGCAGCCCGACTGCAACGGGCGTTCCACGGTGTTCGACGGGGTCGCGTGGCTTGAGGGCGAGCCCGGCGTGAGGGACATGTGCGTCCTGGAGGCTCCGGAGGAGGAAGGCATATACCTCGCTGAGATAGACCTGGACATGCTGAGGGCTTACCGGGAAAAAGAGGTGATGGGCGCGGGATACCGCCGCCCGGACAGATACGGGATACTGGCTGAAGAGCCGCAGAAGGGACGGTGAGCGCCGCATGAAGATCGATGAGAGATGGATACGCGAGCACCTGCCTGAGGACTGCAGAGACGCCTCGCTCGACGTCTTCCGCGGATACTATACCGACGGGCTGCGGGTGATGGCCGAGGGCGAGCGCGGCGGCCCGGACATCGAGGTGTACAGGGCGGAGGACGAAGAGGACCTGCGCTGCTGGCAGCTCGAGCAGGTCTGCGGCTTCGCGGGGAAGACCGATCCTCCAGGTATCTGGCGCTGGTACAGGCACCACGCCGAGGACGGGAAGTGGATGTACGTCGAGCGCAGGAGCTACGACTACAACGCCATCGAGGATTCGAGACTTCCCGGCTTCGAGCGCCTGCTGCGCAATCTGAGATACGGCCTCCCGACGGAGCGCTGGGAGCGCAAGGTCCGGGAGTACGTCGCGCTGATGAACTACTGGTACTCCACACCGCACTGGGACTACGACCGCGAGGCGCTGCGCTTCGTCGAGATAAGCGACTCGAAGGAGCACGACGATCATAACAACGTCGTCGAGGAACCGAGACCGGGCTCGGTCATAAAAGTCATCGATTGATCGCGGATCCGCCCGGCGCCGCGCATCCGCTCAGAGCCGCGAAAGGAGGCTGTATCTATGAAAAAGCTGCTGGAGCTCGGAGACCGCTACGCGGGCGAGAGCACGTGGAAGGACTTCGCGATGGTCAAGTTCTGCCTCTTCTCGATGGGGATCATAGCGGGGACGCGCATCCCCGAAAGGCACAGGAAGGCAGCCGCGGGAGCCGCCGCGTGCGTCTTCGCGGCGACCTACATCCCGCTCATGAGAAAGCTTTTCAGCGTCGCGGCGAAGAAATGAGCGGAGAGCGGACGGACCGGCGGGGCGCCCCTGATATGACAGAGAAGAGCTTCGAAACTTCAAAGGGAACCATACGCTACTGGGTGAACGGTGTGCAGCCCGGGCGGATCTCCCTTGTCTTCCTGCCGGGGCTAACCGCCGACCACAGGCTCTTCGGCAGGCAGATCGAGGCCTTCGAAGAGGAGTTCAACGTATTCGTCTGGGACGCCCCGGGCCACGCGGCATCCAGACCGTTTTCACAGGACTTCAGCCTGATGGACAAGGCAGCCTGGCTGCGGGACATACTGCTGAAGGAAGGTATCGGGCGGCCGGTGCTCGTAGGGCAATCAATGGGCGGCTACGTCTCGCAGTGCTTCATGCAGAGCTTCCCGGGCGAGGCAGCGGGCTTCGTCTCCATAGACTCTGCCCCGCTCAGCCGGTACTACGTGACAGGCTGGGAGATATGGCTGCTGAAGAGGACCGAGCCCATGTACAGAGCCTTCCCCGGTGAGAGCCTGAAGCGCTTCGCTGCGCGCAGTTGCTCGACCACGGAATACGGGAGGAACCTCATGCGGGAGATGCTCGCCTGCTACACCAGAGATGAGTACTGCCGTCTCTCCGCGCAAGGTATGAGGCTGCTCGCCGGGGCTATGGAGGCGGATCTTCCATACGAGCCCGGCTGTCCTGTCGTCCTGATCTGCGGGGATAAGGACCGGGCGGGCTCCGCGAAGAGCTACAACCGCAGGTGGGCGGCGAAGGAAGGCCTGCCCATACACTGGATAAAGGGCGCCGGCCACAACGCCAACACGGACAGGCCGGACGAGGTCAACGGGATAATAAGAGAGTTCGCGGCGGGACTCGCGCCGCTCGGATGACAGGAGGAACAGACATGCCCTTCGATTTCAAGAAAGAGTACAAAGAGTTCTACATGCAGAAGGCGGAGCCCTGCATCGTCAACGTTCCGGCGATGAACTACATCGCGGTGCGCGGCAAGGGCGACCCGAACGCCGAGGGCGGAGAGTACAAGCGCGCGATCGAGCTGCTCTACGGCGTCGCCTACACGATCAAGATGAGCAAGAAGGGAGGCCGCGCGATCGAGGGCTACTTCGATTACGTGGTGCCGCCGCTCGAGGGCTTCTGGTGGCAGGACGATGCCGCTCCGGCGGATTTCGACCTCGCGGCAAAGCAGAACTTCAACTGGATCTCGGTGATAAGGCTCCCGGACTTCGTCACGCGCGAAGACTTCGAGTGGGCGCTCGGCGAGGCCGCGAGGAAGAAAAAGGACGACTTCTCAAAAGTCGAGTTCCTGAGCGTCGACGAGGGCGAGTGCGTGCAGTGCATGCACATCGGTCCCTACGACAGCGAGCCCGCGACCGTCGCGCGCATGCACGAATACGCGGAGAGCCTCGGCTACGTACCCGACATAAGCGGGACGCGCCTGCACCACGAGATATACCTCAGCGACCCGAGGAAGGCCGCGCCGGACAAGATGAAGACCGTTGTCCGCCACCCGGTACGGAAGAAGTAGAAGCGGGCCCCGTCCGGGGAGGCGCGCCGCAGGCGCCCGTCCCTCATATAGGCGCATCGCGCAGGGAGACAGAGAAATGAAGATACTGGTCCTTAACGGAAGCCCCAAAATAGAGAAGAGCGACACGCTTCACATCACCCGGGCCTTTCTGGAAGGCATGAGCGAGGCCGCGCCGCAGGACGTGCACATAATCCACGCCGTGGACCTGCACGTCGAATACTGCAGCGGCTGCTTCGCCTGCATGAGGAACGGCGGGACCTGCGTCCACGACGACGACATGAAGGACATACTCGGGGAGATACTCGAAAGCGACCTGCTCGTCCTGAGCTTCCCGCTCTACTGCTACGGCATGCCCGCCCCGCTGAAGGCCGTGATAGACCGCATACTGCCGCTCTCGAGCATGGCCATGAGGAAGGTCGGGGACCGCTACGCGCACGTCGGGCAGGCCGATTTCAGCCGCCTGCGCTATCTGATGATATGCGGCTGCGGCTTCCCTAACAGCCGCCGCAACTTCGAGCCCGCCGTTATGCAGTTCGAGCTGATGTTCCCGCAGAGGCGCACCGCTATCACGGTGCCCGAGAGCCCGATGTTCAACGCGCCGGAGGCAGCCGCCGTGACGGAGCCCAGGCTCGCTCTGGTCCGCAAAGCGGGCAGGCAGTACGCCGAGACGGGCGGGATAGACGCCGGGCTGCTCGCGGAGATCTGCTCGCCCATGATACCCGAAGAGCAGTACGCGGCGATCGTGAACCGGGGAGCGTAGGAAGGCGATGTCCCTGCTTGGAGCGAAAAACCTGAGCGTAGAGGCGGACGGCAGGACGACGGACTGCGTGCGCTTCGGAAGAGGCAGCCACCCTCTCGTCATGATACCGGGAGTCGGCGACGGCCTTAAGACCGTGCGCGGGATGGCCCTGCCCTTCGCGTGGCTCTACCGGGAGCTCGCGGAGGACTTCACGGTCTACGTCTTCAGCAGGCCGCGGGAGCTGAGAGAGGGCGAGACCACGAGGGACATGGCCGCGAGCCTGAGGTCCGCGATGGACGAGCTCGGGATCTGCCCCGCCGCGGTCGTCGGCGTATCCCAGGGAGGGATGATCGCGCAGTGGCTCGCGATAGACTTCCCGGAGTCCGTGAGCCGGCTCGTGCTCACGGTGACCCTGAGCAGGCCGAACCCCACCGCGGAGGGCGCGATAGGCCGCTGGATCGAGATGGCCCGCCGCGGGGATTACAGAGGGATAATGACGGACACCGCGGAGCGCTCTTACACCCCCGAGAGGGCTGCGCGGGAAGTGAAGCTCTATTCCCTGCTCGCCGGGGCGACGAAGCCCGCGGACTTCGGGCGCTTCATGATACAGGCGCAGTCCTGCCTCTCGCACGACGCGTACGCAGAGCTGGACAGAATAAAATGCCCCGCGATGGTCATCGGGGGCACTGAAGACAGGATAGTGGGCGGGGACGCCTCGCGCGAGATCGCGGAGCGAATCCCGGGCTGCCGGCTCCTCATGTACGAGGGACTCGGGCACGGTCTCTACGAGGAGGCGAAGGACTTCCTCGAACAGGTATCTGAGTTCTGCAGGGGGTGAAGCGAGCCGCGTTC
>JAEENW010000118.1 GCA_016283945.1 Bacillota bacterium | reverse complement strand
TTCTTGTTCATTTCGTTCTCCTTTATTCATAGATCGGTGATCGGGTTGACGGGTCGGTGTCTGGCGGTGCCGGTGAAGTAAACGCTCGTTTTTCGCGCATCGCGTGAACGCTCGTTTATGCCATGAAAACCTTGATATTACGCAGTTTTCGCGGTCTTCCTGCAGGCGTGCGGCGAAGCGGGACAGGCGTTCACTCCTTCGCCGCGGCGGCGCGCTTCCTCATGTATTCCACCGTGCGGTGAAGCACTCCGGTCTGCGCGAGCTTGTCCGCGTTGCCCCTGAAGTCCAGGCCGTAGCGCTCGCCCAGATCATCGAGCAGGCTGCCTAGCTGCTCGTCCGGTGGCAGCGCGTCCGAGAAGACGTCGTCGAAGCTGAGCTGCAGCGCGAGCTCCGGAGAGAGGTCGTATATGCCCGCGCCTATGAGGCGGACCGGGCGCCTCTCGACGAGGCTTAGCATGTCCGAGGCGTGCGCGAAGATCTCCGCGGGATGGTCGGCGGAGCGGACCTGCCTGGAGCGGCTCACCGCCCTCATGTCCGCGTAGGTGAGCTTGAGCGTCACGCCGCCTCCGTGGAGCCCGACGCGCTTCGCCCTCGCGGCGACGCATATCGAGAGCACCACGAGTATGTCCCTGAGCAGTGAAAAGTCGTTCACATCCTCCTGAAAGGTGACCTCGCGCCCTATGGACTGCGCGTCCTCCGGCCGGTAAGGGGTGACCTCGCGCTCGTCCACTCCCCGAGCGAGCCCCGTGATCCACTCGCCCTGCTTTCCGAGCAGGCGTATCACCTCTTCGCTCCTGGTCCGGACGTCGCGCACGGTGCGTATCCCGCGCGAGTGGAGCTTCTCGGCCGTCATCTCGCCGACGGAGCTGAGGACCCTCACGTCGCGGTCCTCGATGAGTGCGGCGAAGTCCTCGGGAGTGCGTATCTCGAAGTAGCCATCCGGCTTCTTCTCCTCGCTCGCGGCCTTGGCGGCCGACTTGGAGTACGCCACGCCGACCGAGCAGCTCAGCCTGAGCTCCTCCCTGATGCGGCGCTTGATCTCGCGGCCCATCCGCGCCGCGCTGTCGAAGTCTCCAGCGGTCCGCGTCACGTCCAGATAGGCCTCGTCGAAGGCGACGGTCTCCACGGCGTCGGCGTAGCTGCCCCAGATCGCCCTGAGCTGCCGCGAGACGGCCCTGTACTTATCGATGTTCGGGTGCATGTAGACGCCCCGCGGGCATCTGCGGTATGCCTCCTTGATGTTCATGGCCGAGCGCACGCCGTATTTGCGGGCTTCGTAGCTCGCGGTCGCGACGACGCCGCGCTCGCCCGGGAGCGAGCCTATGATCAGCGGCTTTCCGCGCAGTGAAGGATCGTCGCGGATCTCTACCGCGGCGAAAAACGCGTCCATATCGACGTGAATGATGATGCGCTCCACTCTAAAGGATCTCTATCTGGCAGGACGCCATGGTCTCCAGCGCGGCGAGGTGCTTCTCCGGAGTGACTCCGGCACAGCAGGCCGGGTCGATGCTGATCCTGACCTCGGGCATGCACGCCTTGAGCAGCAGCGCGTTCGAGACGACGCAGATGTCAGTGCAGAGGCCGCAGAGCTCGATCTCGATCTCCTCCTCATCGGCTATGCGCGAGATCTCGTCCGCCAGGGCAAGGCTTCCGAAGGTCGGCTTCTCGAAGACCCTCGCGGGATCGAGCAGCTCGGCGATCTCGGGCCTTATGTTCCAGCCCTCGGTCTCCCTCACGCAGTGCAGGACGGGGAGCTTGCGCCCCTCCTGAGTCTCGAGGTAGTTCTCCGGGTGGGTGTCCTTGGTCGCGTAGACGTCCTCGCGGCTGTAGGTCCCGATCTTCGCTGCGACCGCCGGCACGATGGCCTGCGCCTCGGGCGTCCCGAGCGAGCCGTCTATGAAGTCGTTCTGCATGTCGATTACGACCAGTATCCTTCTCATATCTGTCCTCCCTTTACAGAGCGCGCCGCGCCCATAGAATATTCCGAGTTTATTATACCATGAAGGGTGGTATAATCGTAAAAAGACCGCAAGTGTGGATAACGGGCGGAGCAGGGCTCCTCCGGAAAGGGACAATATGACCTACACCATAGACATCGCGGGGCTCACGCGCGAGCTTCCGCTCTGCAAGGCCGACGAGGACCTGTATTTTGCCGCCTTCATCGTCTTCGGCGACGCCGAGCTGACCGTCGCCTGCGCCAGCGAGCTGCTCAAGCTCGTCCCGCAGGAGGATTACGACTACCTCTTCACGGCGGAAGCCAAGAGCATCCCGCTCATCCACGAGATGGCGCGCCAGTCGGGGGCGCGCAAGTACTTCATCGCCCGCAAGGGAGCGAAGAACTACATGCCCGACCCGCTCTGCGTCGAGGACCGCTCGATCACGACCAAGGGCGTGCAGCGCCTCTACCTCGGCAGGGACGACGCCGAGCTCATCCGCGGCAAGCGCATACTCATCATGGACGACGTGATCTCCACCGGAGGCTCGCTCAAGGCCATGGAGGAGCTCATCGCGATGGCCGGCGGAACCGTCGCCGGCAGGATAGCCTGCCTCGCCGAGGGCGCCGCGGCCTCCAGGACTGACATAAAGACGCTTGGAAGCCTCCCGCTGTTCGACGCGGACGGAAATCCCAAAGAATAGACGCTGTTATTCACGAAATATAAGACCCGGTCCGGAAGGATCGGGTCTTTTCAGAGTTGTACGGTTCTCTACAGGCTGACCGTATAGCGGCAGTTTTTAGTCCTGTAGTTGGAGCAACCGAAGAATTTGCCATTTCGGCCCTCGATCACGCGCAGTTGTCCGCCGCATCTGGGGCAGACATAGGTCTCATTGACTATGTCGCTGCCGTATTCTGCCTCGAGCTCGTTGACAAATACCGAGTTGCTGTCCTTTACTGTCAACAGGTATACGTGCTTTCTCGCCCTCGTCAGAGCGACGTAAAACAGACGGCGCTCTTCGGAGAACGGGTAGATATCCGCGGACTCAAGCAGCTTCTGCGTGAGCGGATCATCCTCAACAGAGCTTGGGAATCCGTACCGCCCGTTCCCGTTATTAATAATATATACGTAGTCGGCCTGCAGCCCCTTTGAACGGTGCGCGGTATAGAAGGTGATATTCAGATCCGGCCTCCCCTGAAGCAGGATCTTCTGAGTCTGAGTCGCGGTGTCATACCGTACAGTCAGTCTCGGTTCTGTCTTCAGCAGGTCGATATCGAACGAATAGCGCCCGATAAAGAAAACGCTCTTTCCCTTAGGAAGAAACAGGAGGCGGTCGGTCATAAACCTCACCGCTTCTTCGATCCTGTATCCTTCGATCTTTGACAGGCTGAAGCCCTCTTCAGCACCCTTTGCCTTGATCGCCTTTCTTATCTGCTTTGGATTCCTCATTATGAAGGAGCTCGATACGTCGATAAGGCTCTGCGAGAAGCGATACGTCGTCTCAATGCGGCTGATATCCCC